>JANLTL010000567.1:0-20589 GCA_031362905.1 Burkholderiales bacterium
GGTGCAGAGCCCGCCCTGCATGACCTTGGCGTCGGTGCCGCCGTTCTTGCCCATCGCCGGCGCTTCGAGGATGCCCATGTCGCGCGTGGGCATGCCTTCTTCGGTGAGCACGCCGAGCATGGCGTAGCGGTGGATGATGAGCCGGGCCAGATACGCCACCGTGGAGGGCCAGGTTTGCTGGCGGCGCTCGCCGGGCACGAAGGCCATGAAGTCGCCGAGCGGCTCTGCGTAGTTGAGGAGCTTGCGCAGTTTCATGCCGATCCAGGCCGGGTCGAGCACGCGCATGTCGAGCGAGAGGATGCGGGCCAGGCCGTCGAGGGCGCGCGGGTAGTTGCCCGAGAGCCACATCGAGTAGGGGCGCGTGATGCCCACGGGGAACCCGTCCATGGACGGCAGGAGCACTTCTTTCAAGCCGAGCACGAACTCTTCACCGCTGGCCGGGTTGTTAATGTCGACCGTCCATGAGAGCGTGCCGTCGGTGCCGGTGCGCGGCTCTTGCACGGCAAACATGGCGTCGAGCACGGGGTGCGGGCGGCCTTCGGGGCTTAACAGGTCGGGGGCTTTTTCATCCAAGGCACCCAACTGGTCGCAACGCCAGCGCACCAGTTGCGCCATACCGGCGGCCACGCTGGGCACGTAGCGCTTTTCACCATGCGGGGGGAAGGGCAGCTCGAAGGTGGTCTCGCCCGGCGTTTTGGCGAGCACGTCGAGTTTTAGATTCAACCATGCACGGTCGTTGACGCGCATGTCCATCGAGAGGGTTTTGGCAACGGCGCCCAAGCCGCGCGGCTGGTCGGTGCCGTTGGCCCAGACTTCGAAGGGGAAGTTGCGACCCTCTTCTTCAATGTGCCCGACAAAGAGGCCGAATTCGCCACCGGGGTGGCGCATCATGTAGGTCCAGGCGGTGTTGCCGCCGGGCAGCTCGGGGCGGCCGGGCCAGCGCAAGCTTGCCAACACCGGGGCCGGCAGGCTCTTGATGGAGAGGCGCTTGTTGGCGTCCATCTGCACGTCGTTGGGTGCGGTGTTGTCCTTCTTGGCGTCGGCCTTGGGGTCGGTCGGGGTGGTCACCGATAGCACCGAGCCCAACACCGCGTTGGGCCGGTAGGTGGCGAGACCTTTCAGGCCGGACTTCCACGCGCTCAAGTAGAGATGCTCGAACTCGGCGTAGGGGTAGTCTTCCGGCACATTCACCGTTTTCGAAATGCTGGTGTCGATGGCGGGTGCGACGGCGGCGACCATTTGCTCGTGCGCTTCGGCGGAGATTTCGAGCGCGGTCACAAAGTAGGCTGGCAGTTTGCTGACATCACCGCCCAAATATTTGTACAAACGCCATGCGTAGTCTTCGACCGCGTATTGCTTGTGGGTGCCGTCGGCCATGCGCTTTTTGCGCGTGTAGGTCCAGGAGAACGGCGGCTCGATGCCGTTCGAGGCGTTGTCGGCAAAAGCCAAGCTGATGGTGCCGGTGGGCGCAATCGATAGCAGGTGTGAATTGCGCAGGCCGTGCTTGCGGATTTTTTCTTTCACCTCGTGCGGCAGGCGCGAGGCGAAGTTGCCGCCCGAGAGGTAGAGGTCGGCGTTGAACATTTCAAACGCGCCGCGCTCATGCGCGAGCTGCACCGAGTAAAGATAGGCGCGGTCACGCATGGCTTCGGTGATTTTGGTCGCCATGCTGCGTGCTTCGACGGTGTCGTAGCGCAGCTTCAGCATGATCAGCGCATCGCCAAGGCCGGTGAAGCCCAGGCCCACGCGGCGCTTGGCCATGGCTTCGGCTTGCTGCTCGGGTAGCGGCCAATGGGTCGCATCCAACACGTTGTCGAGCATGCGCGTGGAGATATCGACGACCTTGCCGAAGGCGGCGAAGTCGAATGCAGCTTTGTCGGTGAAAGCTTCGGTGACGAATTTGGTGAGGTTGATGGAGCCTAAGCAGCAGCAGCCGTAGGGGGGAAGTGGCTGTTCAGCACATGGATTTGTGGCCTCCATCGTCTCGCAGTAATAGAGGTTGTTGTCCTTGTTGATGCGGTCGAGAAAGAGGATGCCCGGCTCGGCGTGGTCGTAGGTCGAGCGCATGATCTGGTCCCACAGTTCACGCGCACGCGTCTTGCGGTAGACCCATTGGCCATCGGCGCGCTGATACGCGCCCTTCTCCATGATCGCTGCGGACGGTGGCGCCTTGTGCACCAACTCCACATCGCCATCGCTCTCGACTGCCTGCATGAAGGCATCGGTGACGCCGACCGAGACGTTGAAGTTGGTCAGGTCGCCGTGATCTTTGGCGTGGATGAATTGCTCGACATCGGGGTGGTCGCAGCGCAGCACGCCCATCTGGGCACCGCGGCGCGCGCCGGCCGATTCGACCGTCTCGCACGAGCGGTCGAACACGCGCATGTAACTCACCGGGCCGGACGCGCGCGAGTTGGTGCCCTTGACGTGGGCACCCACCGGGCGAATCGAGGAAAAGTCATAGCCGACGCCACCGCCACGGCGCATCGTTTCCGCAGCTTCAGCGAGCGCGGTGTAAATGCCGGGGCGGCCGTCGGTCGCTTCGGTGATCGAATCGCCCACCGGCTGCACAAAGCAATTGATCAGCGTGGCGGTGAGATTGGTGCCGGCGGCGGAGTTGATGCGGCCAGCCGGGACGAAGCCGTTTTGCTGCGCCCAGAGGAATTGTTTTTCCCAATGTTTGCGCTTACTCTCGATTTCGACGGCGGCCAGCGCGTGGGCGATGCGACGACGCACTTGCTCTACCGTCAGCTCGCCGCCCTTGGCGTACTTCTCAATCAGCACTTCGCCGGATATTTCCTGTTCCGGCATGGAGGAGATTTTGGGAAGTTGTTGCAAATCAATGGTTTCCATAATCTTCCTCAAGTAATTGTGCAATCAGCATACGCTTCCAAATTTCAAAAGAAAAGCCCCCACCGATAGTGGCTTGGGGCAGCGGTTTTCAGGTGGGGTGGCCCAAGAGGCGCATGGATGGGCGCTCTTGGCCGGTAATGGTCGGGAAGGCTTGTGTACCAAGGGTTTGCGGGCGGCCGTGGCGGGAATTTCACCCGCGCGGGAGCCGCTGCAAACCGCAGGGAGGCGCATTCTAATCCACTTCATGCTGGGGTCGCGCGCTGGTCGGCCACAACATGCTGTAGCTCGGGGTGACAAAGGGCGGTATATTGGGCGCTTCTTTTTTTGCTCCTTCAATCCGTCATGCCACAGCTTCGCAAGAGTTTTTTCTGGGCCGATCTCACCGCGCGCGACTTCGCGCAACTGGATGCGGCGCACGCCATCGCGGTGTTGCCGGTCGCGGCGATTGAGCAGCACGGCCCGCACCTGCCGCTGTCGGTTGACACCACGCTGGTCAATGGCGTGATCGCAGCCACGCTGCCGCATATCGCCGACGATGTCCCCGTGCTGTTCCTGCCGACGCAGCAGGTGGGCAAGAGCAACGAGCACGCACGCTACCCCGGCACGCTCACGCTCTCGGCCACCACACTGATCGCCAACTGGATGGAGCTCGGTGCCTGCGTCGCGCGCACCGGCATCAAGAAACTGGTGCTGTTCAACTCGCACGGTGGCCAGGTATCGGTGATGGACATCGTCGCGCGTGATCTGCGCGCAGAGCACGACCTGATGGTGTTCGCCTCGAACTGGTACACGCTCGGTTTGCCCGACGGGCTGATCGGCGCGCATGAAATGCGCTTTGGCATTCACGCCGGCGAGTTGGAGACCTCGATGATGCTGGCGCTCACGCCGCAGTTTGTGGACATGCAGTACGCCGAGAACTTTGCGTCCGCATCCGAAGCGCGCGCGGCGCGCTTTCCCAACGTGGGCAACGGCATGGCCGCCAAGCTCGGCTGGCAGATGCAGGATCTGAACCCAAAGGGCGCGACCGGCAATGCCGCGGCGGCCACGGCAGAGAAAGGGCGCGCGGTGCTTGACTACGTGGGCAAGCAGTTCGCCGCCGTGCTCGCGGAAATTGCACAGGTGCCGCCGGACACGCTGATCGACGGCCCCGAGCCATACGCATGAAGCCGCATGATTGGGCCGGCCTGAAGGCGGCGCTCGGCGGCATCGATTGGAACGACAACACGGCCGCACTCGAAGCCGCCTCGCGCGACTACTTCTGGTACAGCCCGATTCTCGACGCGCAGTTGGCGGATAAACGTGGCGAATTGCTGGTCAAGCCGCGTGACGAAGCCGAGGTGATGCGCATCGCCGCAGCCTGCGCAAGGTTTCGCGTGCCGCTCACGGTGCGCGGCGGCGGCACCGGCAACTACGGGCAATGCGTGCCGCTCGATGGCGGCGTGATTCTCGACATCACCGGGCTGAACCGCATTGTGTCGATCACGCCGGGTCACTTGCGGTGTGAAGCGGGCGCACTGATTGCTGATCTGGATCGCGCGGCGCGCGACCCGGCCAAGGGCGCGCCGCAGGAAATCCTCATGTACCCCTCCACCCGTGACATCGCCACCATCGGCGGCTTCATCGCGGGCGGTTATGCGGGCGTCGGTTCGATCCGCAACGGCATTCTCAAAGACCCTGGCAACGTCTCGATGATCCGCGTCATCACGCTCGAAGAGTCACCACGCGTGATCGAACTACGCGATGCGGAGATTCAAAAGGTGCATCACGCGTTTGGCACCAACGGCATCATCACGCAGCTGGAAATAGCGCTCAAGCCCGCTGTCGAGTGGCTGCATCACATCAGCTTGTTTCCTGACTATGCCGCGGCGCTGGCGTTTGGGGTGGCGGTCACGCAGGCCGGCATTGACCCCTTTTTGCTGACCCCGGTCGAGCGCCGCTTTGCACCGTTTTATGGCGTGCTCGGCGCGCGTTTTCCCACTGATCGCGACGCCATGTTTGCGATGGTGCACCCGGCGCAGATCGGCGCTTACCGCGCGCTCGCGGCGCGCTTCGATGGCATTGAGTCACTGTGCATGAACGAGGCGGACGTCAAGCGCGCCGGTCTGCCGCCGGCGTTCGAGTGCTCGTACAACCACACCACGCTGATGGCGTTGAAAGTCGACAAGGGCTACACCTATCTGCAGGTGGCGTACCCGCAGCCCATCGACAATGCGGACATCGCACTGGTGGCGCGCCAGATGGAGCGCTATGGTGATGAAGTCTTTTTTCACCACGAGTTCGCCCGCCAATTCGGCGACTATGCCCTGTTCGCGCTACCGCTGGTGGTGTATTTTGACGCAGCGCGCATCAATGAAATCATTGCCGAATTCGAAGCCGACGGCTGTTTGGTGTTCAATCCCCATGTCTACACGATTGAAGACGGCGGCATGAAAACCATCGACAGCGCGCAGATTGATTTCAAGAAAATCGCCGACCCGCACGGCCTGATGAACCCCGGCAAGACGCGCGGCTGGACGGCGGACATGGCAAGGCCTTGATATCCGCACAACCCCCTTCCCCATCCAGAGGATTTCAGCATGAGCATCGGACAACCTCTCGCGCGCTACGCCGCCAAGAAACGCGTCGGCGATTTCATCTTCATGTCAGGCGTGATTGCGGTCGATCCGCAATCGGGCAACGTGATTTCGCGCTATGCCGATGTGCCGGCCGATGCCCGCCGCGCGCTCGGCGAAACCGGCGAGCTGTCGGTCGATGTGTTTGAAGCACCGGCACTGACGCAAAGCTGGTTTGTGCTCAATCGCATCAAGACCATGATCGAGGAAGAAGGCGGCAGCATGGCCGACGTGTTCAAGCTGGTGCAGTATTTTCGCGACCTGCGCCACTACCCGCACTACAACCGCGCGCGCAAACTGTTTTACCCGTGCGATCCGCCGGTTTCGACCATCGTTGAAGTGTCGCGCATGCTGCCCTCGGACGCGGTGCTGATCGAGGTCGAGGGAACGGCGTATCTGCCGCGTGCGGGCGGCAAATAAGCGGCAGTGCTCGATTGACGGGCGGTGCGTAAGGCAGTGCTTGATCGATCGCTGCGTCAGATATTTCAACCCATGCCAGCCCTAAGAGGCCCATGGATAGGCGCTTTGCGGGCACGTAGGCCCAAACGCCTTGTGTACCAAAGGTTTCAGGCCACCGTTAATACGCCGTGTGCGCGCCGCGCTGCCTTGGGCCGGATCACGATTTGTACATCTTGATCGAGCAAGGTGATGAAGCGCATCAGGCGCTCTGAGGCAAAGCGGCCGAGCTTGTAGTTTTTCAATTCCGAAACGTGCGGCTGGGCAATACCGAACAAGCTCGCCGTTTTGGTTTGCGTCAATCCGCGCTCATCAATCAGTGCATTCAAACGCATTGCAAGTTGAACGCGCAGCTTGCGTTCCGCCGCGTCGGCAAAACCCAGATCAACGAAAACATCGCCGCTGCCCATTTCCACGGCGTCAGATTTTTTTGCCATAGCGCACCTCATAGTCTGCCCGTGCCAATTTAAGCCGCTCACCAATCAAGTCAACATCCGTCTTTGCCGTACGAATGCCAGCCGGAGATTTCTTTTGAAAGCAATGCAGCACGTACACCGCTTTCTCGAAACGCACCGTGTAAACCGCGCGGAACGCATCGCCGAGCTGATTCTCGACGATCTCGAACACGCCTGGACCCTCGCCCTTCCAAGGCTTTGCATCGGGCGGAAATCCACCCGATTGCACCAATCCCAGCGCGTAGCCGATGTTGTCTATCGCCTGGTCGGGAAACAACAACAAATCTTTCTTGGACGAAGCCACCCACAACACCGGCTTTTCATCGATTGCGGCAGCCACGGTCATGATCCAAGCTAATTATACCGTATTAGATATAACAATGATTGCGGGCAGGTCTCGCAACGCGGGGCAAATCAGGCCGCGCCGTGCGAGCGCAACAGCCCATGGCACTCACTCATTCAGCCTGAATATTCAAACTCTTCACAATCTTTGCCCAGCGCTCAAACTCGGCAGTCACAAACGTGCCCAGCACCTGCGGGCTGCTGCTGGCTTCGGCATTCAGGCCCAGGGTGAGCATGCGTTCGGCAATTTCGGGTGCACGCAACACGCGCTCTAGCTCACGGTTGACGCGCATCACCACGTCAGCCGGTGTGCCGGCCGGGGCAAACAGCGCATGCCAGCCGGTGTATTCAAAGCCGGCAAAGGTGTCGGCGATCACCGGCGTGTCGGGCAAGGTGCTGGCGCGCTGCGACGAGCTCACCGCCAGCGCGACCAGACGATTGGCCTTGATCTGCGGCATCAGCGCTGCGGTGGGCAGGCACAGCAACTGAATGCGCCCACCGATGGCGTCCTGAATCGCTTCCGGCGATTTTTGGTACGGCACCTGGGTGAGCTTCACGCCCGCGAGCGAGCTCACCATGTCGGCGAGCATGCCGGAAAAAGTCTTGGGGCCTTCAGTGCCGATCGAGACCTTGTCGGGTTGCGCCTTGGCCAGCGCGAGGGCTTCGGCCAGCGTCTTCACATTCGCCGAGGGGCTGGCGGCAATCAGGAAGGGGCTCTTGCCGATCATCGACACCGGCATGAAATCCTTCTTCGGGTCATAGGGCAGATTTTTGAAGGTGTAGACATTGGTGACGATCGCCGCCGTGGTGCCGTAGTAAAACGTGTAGCCGTCGGGGGCAGCTTTGGCGACCGCCTGTGCGCCGATCACGTTTTGCCCGCCGGGGCGGTTCTCGATTACCACCGGCTGGCCGAGCGCCTTGCCGAGTTGCTCACCGACATAGCGCGCCATCACATCCGGTCCGGAGCCGGCAGGTTGTGACAACACCCACTTGACCGGTTTGTTGGGCCAGGCTTGCGCTTGCGCGAGGGAAACCGGCAGGGCGGCAGCGGCGCCTGCGGCAGTACTGGCGCGAAGCAGTTGGCGGCGAGTGGTCATGTGATCCTCCGATGTAGTGGTTCGCTGGTGCGGATGTTGTGGCTGATCCGCAGATCAAGCCTTAAGGGCGGTGCAATAGCTTGCTGCGAGTGCGGCTATTTGTTCAGAGTTGGATGCTACGCCATACACATAGTGGTCGGGACGAACGAGCGCCGCGACGGCACGGTGCTTGGCGAACCATGCCGCCACGATGCCGTCCTGCTCTTCATGCTGGCCCGCGCCGAACATCACCAATGACGCACCACAACTGGCGGCCGCAGCACGCGCGGCGTCGATATCCAGCGCGGCGTCGGCGCTCAGTATCAGGCGCAGGCCGGTACCGGTGATCTCATCGAGCAGCACGCTGGCGCCAGCATGCCGCACACGCGGCTGCGGGAACAACGTGCCGCGAGTTGTAGGCGAGTCACCGGCCGTGGGCGAGTCATCAGCCCCGTGCGGCAGCGGCAACAACAGACCGGTTTCCAGTGGCGGAATCATCTCCTGGCGCGGTACGCTCTTGACCACGCCACCGGCTTGCGCGATCAGATCCGCGTCACGCTGGCGCGCCTTGGCTTCGTCGCGCTCGCAAATGTTGCGGCCAATATGTTTGATGGTCGTGGTGAGGCGCTTGACGTGCGCGCTGCGCTCGGCGCCATAGGTATCAAGCAGGGCATCGCCAGCACGGCCTTGCAGGACAGCCGCCAGCTTCCACGAGAGGTTCGCAACATCGCGAATGCCCTGGCACATGCCCTGGCCCAAAAACGGCGGCTGCTGGTGCGCCGCATCCCCCGCAAGAAAGACGCGGCCACGGCGCCACTCGCGCGCGACCAAGGCGTGAAAACGGTAGCTGGCACGCCGCCATAGCGAGCCGTCTGCCGGCGTGATCCAGCGCGCGAGCAGCTTCCACACTGCTGCATCGTCTTCGAACTGTTGCGGCGTCTCGCCCGGCAGCAGCATGATTTCCCAGCGCCGGTGTTCGCCCACACCGATCAGAAAGGTAGTGGGCCGCGCCGGTTCGCAAAACTGCGCGCTGGTTTTCGGCAATTTTGCGGCCCCCAGTTCATTGACTCCCACATCAACCACCAGCCACGGCTCATCAAAGTCGAGGTCTTCATGTTCGATGCCGAGCACGCGCCGCACCGTGCTCGACGCACCGTCACAGCCAATCACATACTGCGCACTCACCTGGCGCTCAGTGTCACCATGCTTAAGCTCACCGCGTTTGAGCGACAGCGTGACCGCATCGGCAGTTTGGCTAAAGCCGGTCAGTTCTTCACCGAGCGACATGTCCACGCCCGGCGTTGTGGCCACTTTGGCGCGCAGGGTGGCTTCGAGTGGCGGCTGGCGAAACACCATCGACGGCGTCCACCCGATTGGATAAGGTGGGTCAATCATGGTGAGGCGGCGAATCAATTGGCCATCCACACCGTAATGTTCGGACGCACTGAACGGCGCGACAAACGTCTGGATCGCATCGGCGAGCCCGATGTTCTGGAACACGCGCATGATCTCGTGATCCATCGCAAACGCGCGCGGCTTGTCGTAGACCCCGGTGGCCTTGTCCACCACCAGCACGCGCAAGCCTTGCGCACCGAGCAGGCAGGCGGCGGTGGCGCCGGCCGGGCCGCATCCCGCTATGGCGACATCAAACTCCGCACGCATGGTCATGCACGGGTCAATGCGTCGAAGCCGAAGCGGTTCATGCTGCCAAAGCCGGGCAGGCACGGATGGGGCACGAAGCGCGTTTTGCAATCGAGCACCGCCGGCTTGCCGATTGCCAAGGCCCGGCAAATCGCCCCGGCCACCTGGTCCGCACTGGTCACTGTTTCGCCGTGGCAGCCAAAGCCGCGCGCGATCGCTGCATAGTCGCTGCCGGCGAGGCTGGTGCCGAGCTCGAACCCGCCCTGATTGCGCTGTCCGGCGCGGATGATGCCCCAGGATTCGTTGTTGTGAATGATGGTGACCACCGGCAGCGCGTGGCGGCGCGCACTGTCGAGTTCGTTCATGGTAAATCCGAACGAACCATCGCCGGTAATGTTGAACACCGGCCGGCCCGGGTGCGCAAGTTGCAGCGCCATCGCATGCGGCAGACCGAAACCAAGATGGCTCATGCCCGGCTCGTGAAAGCGCGTGCGCACCGCGTCCACCGGCGTGAGGTCGTTGCTCCAGAACGTGGTGTGGCCACCGTCAAACACGGCCAGCGCACCGGCCGGCAGGGCCGCGCCGATGGCGGCCGCCAGCGCGGCCGGATGCATAACCTCATGCGGCTCGCGCGCCATGGCGGCGAGTTTTTCGCGATAGGCGTCGCGCTGCGCGCGCAGCCCCGGCAACCAGCCGGCGTCGAGATTCGCCAGCGGCGCGCCGCCGAGGCCTGCAAGCAGATCAGCGGCGGCCGCTGCGGCATCGGCCTGCAGGGCGACCTCGTGCAATACCGGCGAACCGAGGGCGGAAGGATCGATATTGATGTTGATGACGCGATGGCCGCGCCGCACCAGCGGCCCACGCTCGTCCCACATCCAGGAGGAATGGCGGCAACCGATCGAGAGCACCACATCGGCCTGCTCGAAGGCCTGCCACACCGGCAGCCCGGCGATCAGCCCGCCATGGCCGATGAAGTGCGGGCTGGCGTCGCCGACCACGCCGAGCGCCATTTGGGTGGGGACCACCGGCGCACCGAGGCGGGCGGCGAGTGCGCGCACTGCCTCTGCCGCGCCGCCTGACATGCCGCCCGCCGTGTTGTCACTGGCGATCACACCGCCGCCGGCCACGATCAGCGGACGTTGCGCGGTGCGCAGCAAGGCACACGCGGCAGCGAGAGCCTGCGCTGCGGGACGTGGCCCCTGTGTGACGCGATAGCGCGCCGGGGTAATGTCGAATTCACCGTCAGAGAATTCGCAAGGCGCCAGCAACACGTCCTGCGGCACATCGAGATGTACGGGGCCCGGGCGCCCCGACAAAGCCTCGCGAAACGCCTGCCGCACCAGCTCGGGAATGCGGCGCGCATCGTGCACGACGGCATTCCATTTGCTCACCGGCCGCATCAGCGCCAGGGTGTCCAGGTCCATGAACATGCCACGGTGCGGATAGGACGCGGCGCGATGCTGGTTGGTGGTGATGGCGATCAGGGCGAGGTTGTTGTTGAATGCACCACCCATGCCAGCCGCAAGATTGAGCGAGCCCGGCCCCATTTCGCCTAGCGCCAGGGCGATGCGCCCGGTGCCGGCGTGGATCGCGGCAGCCATCATCGGCGCGCTCGATTCATGCCGCACGCCGGTAAAGCGCAGGCGCGGCTCGGCGGCAATCGCCTTGAGCAAGGGCGCGAGCTTGCCACCGACGATGCCGAATGCGTGCTCGACGCCCTCGGCCATCAGCGCGCGCACCAGCGCCTGTGCACCGTTCATTGGGGCGCCGTTGGGTGGTGCACCGTTGGGTGGTGCACCGTCGATTCGTGCGCCGTTCGTGGCGGCTGCTTCAGTCTTGTCTGCCACGCGTCATTCCTCGGCGGTAAAGCCGGACGCCCGGGCGATGCCGCCCCAGCGCTCGTAATCGGCCTTGAACAGTTCGGCGAACTCCTCCGGCGACTGGTGCATCGGCTGCAATCCGCGCGTGGCCATGCTCTCGATCAGGTCCGGCGCGGACAGGCTTTCGCGCACCAGGGCGTTGAGGCGCCGCACCGTTTCCATCGGCGTTTTCGCCGGCACGAACCAGCCCAGCCATTCCTGGCTGATGATGTCCTTGTAGCCTTGCTCGGCAAAGGTCGGCACCTCGGGCAGGAAAGGCGAACGCTGCACCGTTGCCACCGCGAGCGAGCGCAGCCTGCCCGCCTTGACATGTGGCAGCACCTCGCCCAGGACATTGAAGCTCACCGGCACCTGGCCACCCAGGAGGTCCTGCAGCAGCGGCGCGCCGCCCTTGTAAGGCACGCTGGCAAACTCGAAGCCGGCTGCCCGTTGCAACATCATGCCGGCGAAATGCAGCGACGAGCCGGCGGCGGGCACGCCGTAGTTGGATTGTTTCGGGTTGGCGCGCGCCCAGGTGATGAACTCCGCCACCGTGCGAATCCCGGCCGGCAGGCCGGGGCCGGCGGTAAACGAGGCCGCATAGCTTGCGGTGGTGGTGACCGGAATGAAATCAGCCACCGGGTCATACGCCAGTTTTTTGTAGATGTGCGGGTACAGCACCATGATCGAGCCGGGGATTTGCAGGATGGTGAGGCCGTCGGGCGCCGCACGCTTGACGTACTCTGCGGCAATGCGCCCGCCCGCACCAACCCTGGCATCGACGATCAAACTGGTGGCGTAGCGGCCGCGCAGGCGCTCGACCATCGGGCGCTACACCGCATCGCCCATGCCACCGGCGGGGAAGCCGGAAACGATGGCAGCAGTGCCCGCTGCCTGGGCGCGGGCGTCCGGCAACATGCCCAGCGGCGCGAGGGCCCACAGCGGCGCCAACGTTCCGGCGCGCAGCAGCAATCTGCGTTGAGGGTGCATGGCTGGTCTCCGATGGTTCATGGCTGGTCTCCTCGTGATGGTGTGATTGCCCCTACATACCGCTAGATTTTCAGCGCGGTCGCAAAATCGATCTTGCGCTGCGCCGCCTTGAGGTCAGCGGTGGGTGCCGTGCCGATGCCCCAGTGATCGATGCGCCCGGGTGGCCACTTCCAGTCCTCAGGCATGCCGGTGCGATAGCTGTCATCCACGGTCGAGACTTCGGCGGTGTACTCGATGACAAAGCCCGCCGGGTCGAGAAAATAATTGAACAGATTGTTGCCGGGCCCGTGACGGCCCGGCCCCCACTGGATTACGTGACCGGCATCTTTCATGCGCCCGCCGCCACGCATTACGGCATCGAGGCCGGGCATCATGAAAGCGATGTGGTTGAGGCAGGCGTTATCGGCGTCGGCAAAGGCGATGTTGTGATGGTCGCTGTTGCAGCGCATGAAGGCCATGATGCGGGTACGGTCCGAGAGTTTGAAGCCAAGCGCCTGCTCGTAAAACGCCTGCGCCGCCGCTGTATCGCGGCTGTTCATCACGACGTGGGCGAGGCGCTCGGGCCGGTCCTTGACCACGCCGGCATCGGCATGGCGCGCGTCGTCGCAGATGGCGCGGATGATGCGCCCCTGCGGATCCTTGAAGGCAATGCCATAGCCGCCGCCGGGCTCGGTGATGGCGCCAGGCGCGCGCAGGATGCCGCCGCCGCTGGCCGGGACCGACTGCGCCAGGGCATCAACCTCCGTGCGCGACGGGCTGTTGAGCGTGACCGCGAGCAGCTCGGGTTGATCGGTGCGCGTCAGCGAGAGCAGGTGGTGCGCCGCACCGGTGCCGCGCAGGTACACTGTGGTGGCGCTGCGCGCGGCGACCGTGAGCAGCCAAGTGTCGGTGTAGAACTTCTCGGCGGCGGCGACATCGGTCACGCCGATTTCGGCGCTGCGCAAACCTGAAACGAGTGGGCGGTTCATGACTGTGTTTTCTCCATTTCAGACTTGTGGGGCGTTGTCCGGGCGGATCACATGCCCGAACTGTTCGTCATCTTCACGCATGTAGGCGGCGAAGTCGTCGCCAAAACGCCAGCCCAAGGTATAGCCGTTGGTACGGCATTCGGCGGTGAATTCCGCGTCGGCCGCGACGCGCCGCAAGGCATCGATCAACGGGTCGCGCAGACGGGCGGGCAGCCCCGCCGGCGCCACCAGGCCGCGCCAATGGGCCACGTACCAGTCGAGGCCGCAAGCCTCATTCACGGTGGGCGCATCGGGAAACAGCGGGTGGCGATGATCGTCCATGGTGGCGAGTGGGCGAATCGTGCCCTTGAAAATCAGCTCCGGCGCCTCGACCAACGGCACCGGTGCGACATCGACTTCACCGGCGAGCATTTTGGCGATGCCCTCTTCGCCGCTGATGGTGGGCGTCCAGATCAAGCGGTCACGCGGGATGCCGGCAGCGCGCAACAGGCCGAGCAGCGCGAATTTCCAGACGCCAAAGTCGGGTGAGCCGGCGCCGCGCAAGGGCCCGGCGCGAAATGCAGCGAGCAGGTCGTCAAGCGTGTTCCACGGCGCGTCGGCGCGCACGATCACGGCAGCGGCTTCCACGTAAGGCACGGCCAGCGGCGTGTAGGACGCTGGCGTCAGGCCGGTAACCTTGTCGTGCCAGTGCATCATGCCGATCTCGCCGGTGATCATGCCAAGGGTCAGACCGTCCGGGGCGGCGGCAGCAATTGCGGCGTGGCCGGCCACTGCACCGGTGCGGCTCACCACGTTGACCGGGCGGCCCAGATATTTTTCAAGGTAACGCGCCAGCAGGCGCGTGCGCTTGCCGGTGCCGCCGTCGATGATGTAAGGGACGATCAGTTCAATGGGGGCGCTCATGTTTGGCATACCGTTCAATTTACAGGCAGTTCAATTCATCACCGAGCCGGGGTCGGCCATCAGGCACTGGCCGGTCATGTGGTCGCTTTCGGGCGAGGCGAGGAACACCAGCGAACCGGTGACGTCTTCGGCGCGCAGGTGCACCGGCATCGCTCGCGGCCTGAAGGCATGGCTACGATAGGCTTCATCGGTTTCGAGTGCTTCTTCATTGAGCTTGCTGGTGATCAGCCCATAGGCCAGGGTGTTGACGCAGATGCCGTCGAGGCCGAGCTCGCGCGCCAGCGCGCGCGACATGGCAAGCACCGCGCCCTTGGCCGACACGTAGTGCAGGCGGTTCGGCGCGCCTGAATACATCATGGTCGAGCCGACGTTGATGATCTTGCCGTAGTGCTGGCGCCGCATGTGCGGCAGCACCGCCTTGACGCACATGAACGGGCCGCGCACGTTGACGGCATAGATCGCGTCCCAGTCGGCAGGGTCAATGTCAAGCACCGACACCGGCGGAATGTTGGAGCCGATCGCGGCGTTGTTGACCAGAATATCGATCTTGCCAAAGCGGGCGATGGTGGCGGCCACCATCGCCGCGATCGAGGCGGCGTCACGTACATCCACGGTGAGGGCGAGCGCTTCGCCGCCGGCCAGTTCGATGTCACGCGCCACCGACGCGCAATCGTGCAGGTCGGCGACCACCAGCTTCGCGCCCTCCTTGGCCAGTGCCAGGGCGAATGCGGCGCCGAGCGCGGCGCGCTCGCCATGCGCCGCGCCGGTGACGATGGCGACGCGGTTTTCAAGTCTTCCCATCAACTGATTCCTTCACATGACATTGCGGCCGGACGTTGGTCTGCCTCAGCGACGCGATGGCTTGGCGGCGCGCAATATCTGCCCGGCACGCTCGCGGTCAGCCTTCAGAAACGCAGCAAACGCGTCCACGGAGCTGGTCGCCGGGTCGAGAAACCGTCCGGCAAGGAACTCGTTGAATTTGGGCTCGGCGAACAGGCGCGTGAACTCGGCATTGAGCCGGCCCACCAGCGCATCAGGCGTGCCGGCCGGCACCACCAGGCCCCACCAGGGCCGCACCGCGTAGGCGCCGAGGCCGGCTTCGGCCCAGGTCGGTACGTCAGGGAAGCGCGCAAGGCGCTTCGAGCCGCCCACCGCAAGCGCGCGCAATTTGCCGCCTTCGATGCCGCCGGCGAAATTGCCCAAGCCCATGGTGGAAAGCTGGATCTCGCCAGCCATCACCGCGGTGGCGATCGGCCCGCCACCCTTGTAGGGCACGGCGGTCATGTCGGCCTTCCATTGGTCGCGCAGCCAGCCGAGAAAAATATCGGGCGACGAATCCGGCCCGAGGGTGCCGAAATTGAGGGTGCCGGGCTTGGCGATGGCAAGCGCACGCAACTCGGCCACGCTATTGACCGGCACGGCCGGATTGACCACCAGGGCTTCGAGCACATAGAACAAATTGGTGACCGGCTTGAGGTCGCGCTCGGGGTCATACGGCAGCTTGTCGATGGTGTGCACGTTGCTCGACAGCGCGTCGACGCCAAGCACACAGATGGTGTAACCGTCGGGCGCGGCCTTGGCGCAGGCATCGGCGCCGATGATCATGTTGCCGCCGGGACGGTTCTCGATCACCAGCGGCTGGCCGAGGCGCGGCGCCAGCTCCTGCGCCACCGCACGCATCACGATGTCGGTCACGCTGCCCGGCGCGATGCCGACGATCACGCGGATCGGCTTGGCCGGATACGGGGTTTGTGCATGGGCCACGGGAGCGGCCGCAGCCATTACGGAGGCGAGCAGAACCGCCCAGGCCGGAATCGTTTTCATCGTTGTCTCCTCAGTTGCGACACGTGTTGCATCACGCGCACTCGTTTCTGCCGCAGCGCGGTTGCGAATAGGCGAATGCTACGCAGCCACCGATCATTCGCCAAGTGGATTCTGTGTATATTCTCTATCCATACCATGGATATCCAATCAATCGACCTGAACCTGCTGGTGGTGTTCGACGCACTGGCACGGCACCAGAGCGTGACGCGTGCCGCCGAAGCAGTGGGACTGAGCCAGCCGGCCACCAGCGCGGCACTGGCACGGTTGCGCGCCCTGTTCGGTGACCCGCTGTTCGTGCGCGCCGGGCAGGCGATGAAGCCGACGCCGCGCGCGGTCGAGCTGGCCGACCCGGTGCGCCTGGTGATGGAGACGGTGAGCGCCGAAATCCTGAACCTGTCGGCGTTCGACGCGCCCACCTCCACACGTACCTTCACCATCGTCACGCCCGACATCGGCGAAGTCACCCTGGTGCCGCAAGTCGCCGGAGAATGCACGCGTCTGGCGCCAGGCATCAACCTGCGCTCGCGCTCGATGCCGCGCGACCAGGCCGGTGCCGCGCTCGAATCCGGCCAGGCCGACCTCGCGTTGGGATTTTTCCCCGATCTGCGGCGCGCCGGCTTTTTCCAGCAGCGCCTGTTCCGCATGCGCTACGTCTGCATCATGTGCCAGTCTCGCCCGCTGACGAGCGGGCGGCTGACGGCGAAAGCGTTTCTCGCGGCCAAGCATGTGGTGGTGCGGCCCGAGGGACGCGACCACCAGTTCGAACAGTTCCTGCAGCAGCGGCGTTTGCACCGGCGCGTCGCGATTGAAGTCGCGCATTTCATGAGCCTGCTGGCGATCGTGCCCGGCACCGACCTGGTGGCGACGATCCCGCAGGACATCGCCGAGATGATCGCGCGGCACGTCGACATCCGCATTCTGGAGGTGCCCCTGCATCCTCCCACCATCGAGGTGCAGCAGTTCTGGCATCGGCGCTTTCACAAGGACCCCGGCAACATCTGGTTGCGCGGTTGTATCCACCGACTGCTCAGGCGCTGAGCGGGCGCTGAATCAGGCAGCGCGCGCCAGCGCAAGCCGCGGAACACCCGTGCGCGCGTCTTCGGCATTGCGGCGATAGCGCGCCGGCACCTCGCCGGCGAGAATCAGGTCGCGCATGCGCGCCAGCGTCGCCGCATCGATATGCTCGATCCAGTCGGCATGGCCAGGCTCGCGAAACACCGCGCCGAACAGCGAATCGAGGCGCGGTCATCGCCGTAACCGGCGAGCTTCAAGCGCATCCAGCGCGGAATCTCTGCGCCGCACATTTCGGAAAAGCGCGCCAGTTGCGTGTAGGTCGCAATCGGCATGATGCCTGGCACGATGGGAATGGTGATGCCGGCCGCACGCGCTTCATCAACGAAACGAAAGTAGCTGTCGGCATTGTAAAAATGTTGCGTGATCGCACCGCTGGCGCCAGCATCGACCTTGCGTTTAAAGGCGGCGAGATCATCCTGCGGTGAACGTGCCTGCGGATGCATCTCTGGGTAGCACGCCACGTCAATGTGAAACCAGTCGCCGGTTTCGCGCCGGATGAAGTCGACCAGTTCGCTCGCATAACGAAGCTCGCCGAAATCAACCAAGCTTGAGGGCAGATCGCCACGCAGCGCAACCGTGTGGCGAATGCCATGGGTCTTGTAGAGACTAAGGGTTTCGAGCAGATTGGCGCGCGTTGAGCCGATGCCCGAATGTCATTCTGGTTCGATACCCGCCGCGCGCATGGCGCGCCGGTTCAGTTCGATGTCGGCGGTCAACATGGTGCGAAACTCGGCTGGCGTGGTTAGGCGCGACAGCGCGCCATTGCCGGCGAACGCGGTTTCAAGCGCGGGCACGCGCAGGGCGGCTTCGAGCGCCGTGCGGAATTTTTCCAGCACCGGGGCCGGCAATCCGCGCGGCCCGATGATGCCGATCCATGCATTGAATTCGAAACCCGGTACTTCGTCGGCCAGACTCGGGACGCCATCAAGCACCTGGACGCCACGCGCCATGCTGTGTCCAAGCGCCTTCAGGCGGCCCGCCTTTACCTGCGGCATGATGTTGGGCGAGGGGGCGATGGTCCAGTGCGTCTGCCCTGCCGCGACCGAGGCCACCGATGGCCCGCCGCCGGAATACGGCACATGCAAGGACTCGAACCCTGCCGCCGTGGACAGCGCGACGCCGGCCAGGTGGCTGATCGAGCCGACACCGCCAGAGGCCATGTTGACCCGGCCCGGATTGGCGCGCGCGTAGGCGGCGAGCGCGCGCACGCTGTTGAGACTGGAGCCGGCACTGACCGCCAGCACGTTCGGCAGCACTGCCACCTGGGCGACAAAATCGAAATCCTTCAACACGTCAAATGGCACCGCCTTTTTCATCAGCGGCGCGGCACTCAGGGAGCTGGTGGAGGCGACGATGAAGGTGTAGCCGTCCGCCGGCGCAAGACGCCCCACTTCAGTGCCGAGCAGACCTGCCGCACCGGCGCGGTTTTCCACGAAGACGGATTGGCCCAGCGTGTTCGACAGATGCTGCGCCAGGACCCGGCCAACCGTATCGACGGAGCTACCCGGTGAATTGGCGACGATCAGACGAACCGGGCGCACCGGGTAGGCCCCTTGCGCCTGCAGTGGCGCGGCGTGCCACACGGCGTACACCAAAAGGGCCGCTGCGACCCACGCCCACCGTGCCCGCATAGCGGGAAATCCAAGCAACGCTGCCAGATGCATGAAATCACTCCATGAAAGTCAAAGCCCGCGTGGCTCCCACCGTCGGAACATCTGGTTCGGGTTTGCCGTGCGCGCCGCTGCAACCAAGGATCACGGCCAATGGGGCTCTGTTGAGGGGCCGTGTTGAGCGTGTCGGAGTGTAGTCTGGGCGCGGCCCAAGCGCAACGAAACCAGGGCTGGGATGAATGCGCGGACTGCATCTACAGGGTCCGCCGACACGTACGGATGGAGTGCGGCGCCCTGCACCGTCGCCCAAAGTACGGTAGTCTTGCAATCCGAAAAGAGCAATCTGTTCTTTTTTCCTGAAACATAAGCACCCCTTTATCAGGGAGATTTCAATGATTGATTTTTCCGCTTCGCGCACACGCAGCGTGGTGCTGGGCCTTGGCGCCCAGTTGCACGCGAGCTTCGCGCTTTCCGCTGACCCGCTTTACTTTTCCCATTGTTGAGAAAGGAAACACCATGTCCTGCCTGCACCTCCTCCCTTCCCGTTCCCGCCGCAGCCTGTTTGCCGCCGCCGCTGTAGCCGCCGTCCTCGGTGCCGCGCCAGCCATCGCGCAAAACGTCTTCAAGGTCACCACGATCCCTGAAGAAGCGGCCACCGAGCAAACCCGCAAATTCGGCCCGCTGGCCAAATACCTCGAATCCAAGCTGGGCGTGAAGGTTGAATTCACCCCGGTCAACGACTACGCGGCTGCCGTTGAAGCGCTGGTCAACAAGCAGGTGGACCTGGTCTGGTTTGGCGGCTTTACCCATGTGCAGGCACAGTTGCGCTCCGGCGGCAAGGTGATCCCGCTGGCCCAGCGCGAGGAAGATGCGCAGTTCCGCTCGGTGTTCATCACCAACAAGGATTCGGGCATCAAGACCCTGGCCGATCTGAAGGGCAAGCAGGTCAGCTTCGGTTCGCAGTCAAGCACCTCCGGGCACCTGATGCCGCGCAGTTTTATCCTGCAAGCCAAGCTCGATCCGGAAAAGGATTTCAAGCGCGTCGCCTACTCGGGCGCACATGACGCCACCATCGCTTCGGTGGTCAGTGGCCGGGTGGATGCAGCAGCGCTTGACATCACCGTCTGGCGCAAGTTTGTCGAAGAGAAAAAGGTCGACACCACCAAGACCGATGTGTTCTTCACCACTGCGCCGTATTACAACTACAACTGGTCGGTGCATGCCGAGATGCCGGTTGCCATGCGTGAGCGCATCACCAAGGCGTTGCTGGATCTGTCGATGAATACGCCTGAGGGCAAGGAAATCCTGACGCTCAACCGCGCCACCAAATACATCGCGACCAAGGCCGAGAACTACAAGGATCTTGAGACCGCTGGCCGCAGTGCCGGTTTGATCAAGTAAAGCGCCTTCGGCCAACACACCTTTGGCCGGGGCAACAGCGGCCAACCCACCTTCCCCGTACGCTTCAGTACAGGCAATCGTCATGAAATTGTCCCTGCACGCGCTCGCCGCGCGCCACCCCGCCGCGCGCGTAGAGAGCGCCCCTGCGCTCAAGCCGCTCACGATTGACGTGGCGGCGGGCGAGCAGGTGGCGGTGATCGGCCCGTCGGGTTCCGGCAAAACCACGCTGTTGCACACGCTGGCCTGTGCATTGCAGCCGGCTTCAGGTGGCCTCGAACTCGATGGCACGAACCCGTGGCTGCTTTCCACGCGCGAACTGCAGCGTTTGCGCGGGCGCCTGTTTCTGGCGCCACAGACACCACCACTGCCGCCACGCCAGCGTGTCATCACGGCAGTGCTGGCGGGGCGCTTGCCGCGCCAGTCTCTGGCAGCGAGCTTGCGTTCCCTGTTCTACCCCACCGGCATTGCCGCCGCCCAAGAGGCCCTGGCACGCTTTGACCTTGCTCCCAAGTTGTGGGACCGGGT
>JANLTL010000733.1:0-2468 GCA_031362905.1 Burkholderiales bacterium
GAACAAAATCAACGCCTGCAAGAATGGCAAGCCGCGTCCGACCTGCCCGACACGGGCTCGCAGGCGGCGTTCGCGTTGTTGTATCAAAACACGTCGGCGAAACTGTTTGGCGTCGCGCTGCGTATATTGAGGCGTGAAGACTGGGCCGAGGAGGTTTTGCAAGAGTGCTACGTCAGCATCTGGAATCACAGCGGCAACTACAAACTGCAGCTGGCGGCGCCGATGACCTGGATGACGAGCATCGTGCGCAACCGTTGCCTCGACTGGCTGCGCCGGCCTCGCAAGGAAGACGCAACCGATGATGACGGCGTGTTTGACGCCGTCGAGTCACCGGAGCCGGGGCCGCTGGCGCAGTTGGAACAAGCGACCGAAGCGCGTGCCATTGCGGCGTGTTTGGGCCGGTTGGAAGAGAAGCAGCAGCGCGCCGTACGCATCGCGTTTTACGAAGGCCTCACGCACACCGAGTTGGCGGAAAAGATGGGCGAGCCGCTTGGCACAGTGAAGACATGGGTACGCAGGGGTTTGACGAAGTTGAAAGATTGCTTGAGTGCTGCGGGGTTAAGCAGCGCTTGAAAATAGTGGCGCTGCGGGTTTGAGCAGCGCGTAACGGCATAAAGCGAGGTTTCAAAAGAACCATCATGGAGTACCGCAACAAATCCCAACTGCGCGATGCGCTCGCCTCTGAGTACGTGCTCGGCACGCTCGCGGGCGGCGCTCGCCGGCGGTTTGATGCGTGGCTCAAGCAAGATGCGGCGCTGCGCATCACCGTCAACGAATGGGAGACGCGTCTGACGCCGATGGCCGTCGCGATTGAAGCGGTGCACCCACCAGAGCGGGTCTGGGAGCGGGTTTCCAAGGCTATTACTCCAACAGCCGCATCCACCAAGGCTTCTGGCGCAACGCTCTGGGAAAACCTTGCCTTCTGGCGCGGCTTTGGCCTCACCGCCGCGACCGGCTTTGCCGCGCTCATGGTCTTTGTCGGCGTGCGCCCGCCCGAGATCGTCGAGCGCATCAAGGTGGTCGAAAAAGTAGTCGAGCGCGCGGTGCCAGTTGCGGACGGCACGGCGGCGCACCAGCCGTCTTACGTTGCTGCGTTGAAAGACGGCAAGGGCAACACCATGCTGATGATCTACGCAGGCCGCCAGGCCGGGGAGATGTGGGTCAAGTTCATGGGCGACTCCATGCCCTCTGACGCCAGTCTCGAACTGTGGGGGCTGGACATGAACGGCAACCCCAAATCACTCGGCATCGTCAAGGCCATGGGCAAGAACATGATCAAACTGCCGGATGTGGCCGACAAGTCCCTGCACGACTACAAGAGACTCGCGGTCAGCATGGAGCCGATGGGGGGCTCAACCTCGGGCAAGCCCACCGGCCCGGTGATGTATCAGGGCGAGTGCATGACGGTGTGGTGAGACTGGCCCCAACGCTCACCGGCTTGAGCGCTGGTGCAGTGCCCCGCCATCGCGCCAGGGACGTGAATTATTTTTCGATGTAATTGACCAGCTTGGCGCTGGTCTGGCGCAAGCGCTGCGAGAGCATGAACACCAGTTTCATCATGATCTTGCCGGCAATGCGCGGCTGGTGATTGATCAATTCCTGCAAGGCCGGGCGCGTCAGCACCGCAAAGGTGGTCGCCTCGATCGCCGCGCAAGTGGCAAAACGCGCTTCACCGTCGATCATCGACATCTCGCCGAGCGCCTGGCCGGGCAACACCACGGCAATTCGCTTCACCACTTCCCAGCGGTCTTTCTTGGTGACATCGACTTCACCGTCGATGATGAACACCATGAAGTCGCCGTGATCGCCTTCGGCAATGATCACCCCATACGGCGGCGCGCGGTACACCTGCATGAAGGGACCGAGCTGTTTGAGATCGTCAATGTTGAAGTCGTCGAACAGCGCATTGTGCGGCGTCACTTCGCGGATTTTTTCGGCGTAGGACGCGCCGCCGCCGAGTGATTCGAAATCGGGGAACAGGGGTGTGGCGGTCATCGGAGTCTCCTTGAACGCTGGCGCCGCCACAGCGCATTGCAGCACGCGGCATGCTTGGGACACTTACGCGGTGGCAAGCATAACGGATGGCGCATGGCGATAGGGGGATGCAAGGTGCAGAAGCGGGGAATGCCAGCGCGAACACCGCGTTCACCCCATCAGCGATAGCGCCCGCAGGGCCAGCGACGATCCGCTCACCAGCAGCAGCACATAAATCAAACGGCGCAACTGGTCGGCATTCATGCGCGAGTGCAGGCGCATGCCCAGCAACAGGCCGCTGGCCATGAAGAGCATGAGGGCAAGTGCGCCGATACCGAGTTCAATCTTCAGCAACAACCCGGTGATCGAGAACATTACGATGCGCACCAGCACACTCACCGAAATGATGGTGCCCATGGTGGCGCGCAGCGCGCCGGGATCGCGAACCCGCCGCGCCACATAGATGGCGTAGATCGAGCCGCCGGTGCCGAACA
>JANLTL010000609.1:0-7156 GCA_031362905.1 Burkholderiales bacterium
AGCGCCTGTCTGGGCATGCTGATTCCCCCGTCGGTGCTGATGATCGTCTGGGGCGTGCTTACCGAGCTTGCTATCGGCAAATTGTTCATCGCCGGCATCATTCCCGGCTTCATCGTGGTGGCGCTTTACATCGCCTACATCCTGTGGGTCGCCAAGACCAGCCCGGCGCGCGTGGGCGAAGGCGTCACCCTGCCCCAGGCACAGCACGACGCGCGCGCCGCCAATGCCCTGACCGAAGAAGCCAGCCTGCTCACCACCCTGTGGAGCACACTGGGCATCATCACGCTGGTGTTCCTGGTGCTGGGCGGCATCTGGCTCGGCGCCTTCACGCCCACCGAAGGCGCCGGTGTCGGCGCGACGCTCTCGCTGGTATTGGCATTGCTGCGCGGCATGAAACCACCGGCCATGATGGAAGTAATCCTGTCGGTTGGAAAAACCTCGGCCCCGCTGCTGTTGCTGCTGGTGACCGCACAACTGTATTCGCGCGTGTTGTCGATGACCGGTGTCACCGGGGCGGCCAAGGAGTTCTTTCTCTCTTCAGGCCTGTCGCCCTACATGATCCTGTTCCTGATGGTGGTGGTCTGGTTCATTCTGGGTTGCATCATCGATTCGATCTCGATCATCCTGCTCACGGTGCCTGTGTTCGCACCGGTTGCGGTAGCGCTCGGGTTCGATCCGATTGCATTCGCGATTCTTGGCATCATCGCCATCGAAACCGGCCTGCTGACGCCGCCGTTCGGCATCCTTGTGTTCACGGTGAAAGCAGCGGTGACCGACGAAAAAGACTTGTCAACCGGCGAGATTTTTCGCGGCTCGGTCGCCTACTGGGTGGCCCTGCTCGGTGCAATTGTCATCATCGCGATCTTCCCGGAAACGGCCACCTGGCTGCCCAACCTCGGTAACGCAATCGCCAAATAACCCCACACTGGAGACACAAGCATGGCCGCCTACTGGATCGCCCGCGCAAAGATCAACGACCCGGTCGAGTACAAGAAGTACACCGATCTGGTTCCCGGCATCCTCAAACAATATGGCGGCCGCGTGATTGTGCGCGGCGGCAAATTCCAGATCATGGAAGGCACCGATGCGTTCCAGCGCTTCATCGTGATCGAGTTCGACTCGCTCGAAGCGGGCGTCAAGTGCTTTGAATCGCCCGAATACGTGGCCGCAGCAGCCTTTCGGCGCGGCGGTGCGGGGGTGGTTGAAAACGTCATCGTCGAGGGCGGCGAAGCCACCAAATAAGCACTGCACAGGGCTTAACCCGCCGCCCTCGATGCAGGCAGCTCAGCCCGCACCTGACGCTGGTCAATCACAGCACAAGGTGACTTGCGTAAAATTCCATTTCCCTTTTCTCAACCCCCGCGCCTGGAGATCCCATGCAGTACGTTATTGCCGCACCCAGCCAAGCCGCCATCGATGTCGTCGGCACCGACGCCAAATTCCCGGTCCGCCGCATCTGGTGCGTCGGCCGCAACTATGCCGACCACGCCCGTGAAATGGGCCATGACCCAAACCGTGAACCGCCGTTCTTCTTTGCCAAGCCGGCTGATGCCGTAGTGCCGTCCGGCAGCACCATCGCCTACCCGGCGCAGACCAAGGATTTGCACCATGAGATCGAACTGGTGATCTGCATCGGCAAGGGCGGCCGCAACATCGCGCAGGACAAGGCTCTAGACCACGTCTTCGGCTACGCCCTCGGCCTCGACATGACGCGCCGCGACCTGCAAAGCGACGCCAAAAAACTGCAGCGCCCCTGGGAAATGGGCAAGTCCTTCGATGAATCGTGCCCGATCACCGCCGTGCAGCCCGCAGCAAAGATCGGCCACCCCAAAGCCGGTGCGATCTGGCTCAAGGTCAACGGCGAGGTCAAGCAAAAAGGCGATCTGAACCAGCAGATCTGGCAGATCGATGAAGCCGTCGCCTACCTGTCAACCTTTGTCGCGCTCGAACCTGGCGACATCATCATGAACGGCACACCCGCCGGCGTCGGCCCCTGCAAGGCCGGCGACACGCTCGAAGGCCATTGCGACGGCGTCGGTGACCTGAAGGTCACTTACCGTGCAGCGTAGTGTGCGCGACAGGATGGCCGCCGCTGTGGCCATCCTGTGTCACTTAGCCTGGAGGCACTCGATGAAACGACACTCCCACAAAGTCATCTGGCCTTGCCGCGCGACGCTTTGCACCGCGCTGCTCTGCGCGCCCGCTGCCCTGCTGGCACAAGCCGACTACCCAAACAAGCCAATCCGTTTGATCGTGCCGTTCCCGGCCGGCGGCTCGACCGACATCGTCGGCCGCGTCGTCGCCCAAAAACTGTCGGAGCGGCTTGGCCAGTCGGTGGTGGTCGACAACCGCGGCGGAGCGGGTGGCACGATTGGCACCGATGCTGCCGCCAAGGCTGCGCCGGATGGCTACACACTCACCATCGGCACCACCAGCACTCACGCGGTTGCTGCGGGCGCCTACTCGAAGCTCAGCTATCACCCATCGAAAGACTTCGCGCCGGTCTCGCTGGTGGCGATCACACCCTACCTGCTGGTAGTCAACCCCCAGGTCAAGGGTAACGATCTCAAGGAGTTCATCGCGCTGGCCAAGACCATGCCGGGCAAGATGAACTACGCCTCGGCGGGCAACGGCTCGACGACGCATCTGGCGATGGAGATGTTGAAGGATGCGGCACAGATCAACCTGCAGCACATCCCCTACAAAGGCAATGGCCCGGCCGACATCGCCCTGCTGGCCAACGAAGTGCAAGCCGTGTTCGGCTCCATGCCCGCCCTGCTGCAACATACCAAGGCCGGCAAGCTGCGCCCGCTCGCGGTCGGCACCAGCCAGCGCTCCCCGGCGCTGCCGGATGTGCCGACCGTGGCCGAACTGGGCTTCCCCGGTTTCGAGGCCGCCCTGTGGCTCGGGGTACTGGCTCCGGCGGGAACCCCCAAACCGGTGATTGATCGCTTGCACAAGGAACTGGCGACGATTGTTCCCACCGCCGATTTCAAGCAAGCCATGGAGCGCAATGGTGCCGACGCGTTGGGCAATACCCCGGAACAATTTGCCAAGCTGATTGCCGACGAGAGCGTGCGTTACATCAAAGTCGTCAAGGCCATCGGCCTGAAGCTGGACTGAAGCGCCGCCTCCCGTCACCGCTCACTTCGATCACTATCCATTCTCGCCGCCAATCATGCAAAAGCGCACTTTCCTCTCCACCGCAGTGGCGGTCGTCGGCACAGCATCCTTCTCCACTCTGTCGTGGGCGCAAAAGTTTCCCTTCACCAACCCGATTTCGGTTGGTCTACCCTTGCAAGCAGGCAGCGCCTCGGACGTGGCTGTGCGCTACGTTACCAACGCCATGGGCACGCGCATGGGGCTCAATTTCGCGGTGGAGAACATCGCGGGCGCCGGTGGCGTGGTGGGCCTGCAGAAGCTGGCCAGCTCCAAGCCGGATGGCCAGACCATCGCCGCGCTCAACAACAGCATCCTCACCATCCTGCCGCACCTGCAGCCGCAGAACGTCAAGGTCGACACGCAGATCGATTTTGTGCCGATCGTCGGGATCGCCAATATCCCGACCTTTTTCAGCGTGCCGGGCAATTCACCGATTCGCGGCATCAAGGATCTGGTGGAGCGTGCGCGCAAGGAGCCGGATCGCGTCACCTACTCCTCCGGTGGCGTCGGCAGCCCGCAGCACCTTGCCGCAGAGATGTTCAATGCCTTTGCCGGCGTCAAGCTCTCCCACATTCCCTACAAGGGAGCCAGCCAGGCAGCGTTAGCTGTCGCTTCCGGTGAAGTGCAAGTCATGCCAGTGGCGCTTTCCGTCGCCCTGCCCTTTCTTTCCGACAAGCGCGTACGCCTGATCGCCTACTGCGGCAGCGAGCGCCATCCGAGCTACCCGGATCTGCCGACGCTGCAGGAAGAAGGCATCAGCAATTACGACTACTCCTCCTGGATCGGCTTGTTCGTGCGCAAGGAAACGCCCGCAGCTGCGCTGGCCGAATTGCGTGCCGTGGCCACTGCGGTCGTCAATGATGCAGGCATCCAGAAGCAGTTGACCGGTGCCGGCCTCGACCCCTGGCCGCGCACGCCGGCACAACTGACGCAGATCATCAAGGATGACTACGCCAAGTGGCAAAAGATCATCAAGGACGCCAACATCAAGAGCACCTGATGCAATGAGTGCCCCGACCCCGGTACACCTTGCCGGCTATCAGGGGCCTGCGTCGATTCTCACTGCGTCCCTGGCGGCGCTTGCCGCCCAGCTCGCGCCGGCGTTTGGCGCGAGCATTGTCCGCCTTGAAGGCAACGTCACCGCAAACGGTGAAACGGCGGCTTCATTGTTCAACAGCGTCGATGGCGGCGCCAGGCAGATTTGCTACATCGCCACCGGCTATCTGGCGGCGAGAGTACCCGAGCTCGCGGCCCTCGACCTGCCCTTCACGGTACGCAGCCGCGGCGCCGCCTTCCGCGCGCTCGATGGTGCTGCCGGCGATGTCCTGACGCAAGCAATCGAAACACGCACCGGCTACAAGGTGCTGGGCTTCTGGGACAACGGCTTTCGCCACCTGAGCAATGGTGTGCGGCCGATCCGCAGCCCGGCCGATTGCACCGGCCTCACCATCCGCACGCTCGACAGCGCCATTTACCGCGAAGCGCTGGCTGCGCTGGGGTTTCTGCCCAGGTCGATCGACGTCAAGGACCTGGTGCGCGTGGTGCAGTCGCGCGAAGTCGACGCGCAGGAAAACCCGCTCACCAACTTCGTCAACTTTGAACTGTTCAAGTACCATCCCCATGTGAGCCTGACCGGCCATTTTTTTGGCGCTTTGGTGTTGGTGTGCAAGCGTACGTGGTTCGAGTCACTGGGTGCGAGCCTGCGGACGACGCTGCTTGACGCTGCGGCGCACGCGACGCGTTTGCAGCGCGACAAGGCCGCCCGTGAAGATGAAGGATTGATCCAGCAGCTTCAGGAATGCAGCACGCAACTTCTTCAAACGACGGATCTGGACCTAGAAGCCATGCAGGCAGCGACCCGATTCATCGTGGAGCGCGAGTGCGCCCGGCTCCCACCCCGGATCGTCCAGACCTACCTGAATCAGGTGATGGCCTGACAGGAACACGGCAACGCGGCGATTTACAGATTCCAGCCGAGCCCGATATAGCCGAGCGGCGCAGTGCGCGTCTCGACGATCGGGCTGTTCGCCGCCGCGCCGCCAAGGCGCGTTCCCTGAACGCCCATCAACAGCGAATTGCGCTCGGAAAATTTCCATGCCGCCTGCACGCCGACGCCCCAATGGGTGGTCGCGCCGGGCGCATAGAACCCGCGGTTCGCTGTCACTTCGGCAACCGGCACGCCAAAGTAATAGTTCACTACCCTGGCGCTCTCCTGCTCGACCGACGCGTACACGCCGACATCCCAGCGTGAGGTGTTGATCAACTGTCGGTACGCCGTTGCGCGCAACGACGACCCCTTGCTGGCGCGCGACATGTCGGTAAACCACGCCAGGCTCAGGCTCACCAGCGGCGTCTCCCATTCAAGGTTCGGTCCCATTTCAATGCTGCTGCGTCGCTGCGCCATGCCGGCAAGGCGCGCGCCGTCGCTCGCCTTGAAACCAAAGCGCGGCTCGGCCACCAGGCCGAACGCGACTTTCTTGTCGGCGCTCGACCACAAGCGCACACCCGCACGCATCAAGTCGACGTAATACGTCTCCTTGTACTCGAACATCAGGATCGGCGCGAGAAACACCTCAGTGCCCTTGCCGCCGCTGTATTTGGGGAAGGCTGCAACGCCGATGCCGGCGTAACCGGTCCAGTCGCTGCCAGGTTTAACGGTGCTTTGTGCAAAGCACAGACTGGAAGCAAGCAGCGCGAGCGCGCCAATGAAATATTTCGGGTTCATGGATGAATGTTACTCGGCCTTGCACCAACGAACGGTAGGCAGATCGAGCAAGCCATTTTGTGAAACACAATCAGTACCAGTCGACAAGCCGCAATCCCGGCACGCGTGAAAACTCGATCGTGTTACGCGTCACCAGAGTCGCTGACTGCGCAAGGACTATACCCGCAACCAGCGTATCGATAGGCCCCATCGGCGTACCGCGCTTCTCCAGCAAAGCACGCAGGCTCGCACTCTGTCTCGCAGCAACGCGGTCGAAGGGCAGAACGTTGGTAACGGCCAACAGCGCATCGAGTTGTTTGCGGCGCTTTTGCGGTTGCTGCGATTTCGCGATTCCCGTTTCAAGCTCGTACAGCACCACCACAGGAATGCCAATTTCAGAAGGCGCGAGAGCACTCATCCGCGCCGTCACACGTCCAGCCCCCTTGAAGTAGTAGATCAGCGTATTGGTGTCGAGCGCGAACATGGTTGCTGTGCCAAGCGGTCAAAACGCTTCGCGTGGCAGGTCTTTGCCTTTGGTCTTGCGAATTTCTTCAAGGGATGGGAAGTCCTTCCAAGCGCCGGAAAGCGCCAGCACCTCTGCGGGCCATTCGCTGGCGGTCTTTTCGCGCACTACGGCGCTAACCCATTTTGACAGCGACACTCCGGAGGCCTTGGCTGAGCGCTTGATGTGGAGGTGTGTGGCTTCATCGACGTAAAGATTGAGTTGGGGCATTGCCGCTCTCCCATCCATTCAATTCACGTATATTACACGTATATTTTGCCTATTTTGCCAGAAACCTAGACAAAGCGAAGCCAGAGTCGTCAAGGCGTTCGACCAAACCCCCCCGCCGTTGGTGTCTGAATCACAAAAACATCGCCCGGCTGACACAAGGTTTCATCACTGCCACCCAATGACGTGATCGAACCATCGATGCGTTCGACCCAGTTCTTACCTACCTCCCCATCGGCCCCGCCCTTCATGCCATACGGCGGCACGCGCCGGTGCCCGGAGAGCACGCTGCCGATCATGGTTTCGAGAAAGCGGATGCGCCGCAACGCCCCGGGGCCGCCGTTCCATTTGCCTTTGCCGCCCGAGCCGTAGCGGATCGAATGCTCCTCGACGCGCACCGGGTAGCGAAATTCGAGCACCTCCGGATCGGTCATGCGGCTGTTGGTCATGTGGGTCTGGACGGGGGTACAGCCATCGAAGCCATCGCCAGCGCCGGAGCCGGAAGAGATCGTTTCGTAGTACTGGTAGGTGTCGTTGCCGAAAGTGAAATTGTTCATCGT
>JANLTL010000736.1:0-2560 GCA_031362905.1 Burkholderiales bacterium
TGGAGCGGGTGAAGGGAATCGAACCCTCGTCATAAGCTTGGAAGGCTTCTGCTCTACCATTGAGCTACACCCGCGCAAACCCGGCAAAGCTGGTGGTGGGGGATGGATTCGAACCATCGTACTCGTTAGAGGGCAGATTTACAGTCTGCTGCCATTAACCACTCGGCCACCCCACCGGAAGCGAACCTCAAATTATGCTGCATTTTGGCGCTTCGGTCAAGCGGATCGGCGATTCTTTGGCACTTGGTCGCGACTCAATACGGTCGCCCAATTGCGCTTTGCAATCAGGCATTTAGGTAGCTTCAGCGAGAATTCATCGAAATTTCACCGGCGCGGCCGGTTGCCCGGCGCTTTCGTCGCACGTCAGCGACTTCGCCCCGGTCTCGTGCCAGCGGCCTCGTGCTACCCTCGGGCCGCATGACGCAGGCGCTTGAACTACTCCAACGCATCTTCGGTTACGCGTCATTTCGCGGACCGCAGCAAGCCATTATCGAGCGGGTGACGGCGGGCGGTGATTGCCTGGTGTTGATGCCCACCGGCGGCGGCAAATCGCTGTGCTACCAGATTCCCGCATTGTTGCGTCCCGGCTGCGCCATCGTCGTCTCGCCCCTGATTGCCCTGATGCGCGATCAGGTGGCGGCCCTCACCGAAGCTGGGGTCAACGCTGCGTTTCTCAATTCGTCCCTGGATGCGGCCACCGCCAGCCGCATTGAGCGGCAATTGCTGGCGGGTAAACTCGACCTGCTTTACGTCGCGCCTGAACGCCTGTTGGGCGAGCGCACCCGTGAACTTCTCCGCCGGGTCACGCTCGCGCTGTTTGCGATTGATGAAGCGCACTGCGTCTCGCAATGGGGCCACGACTTTCGGCCCGAATATGGCGCGCTCGGTTTTCTCGCCACCGATTTTCCCACGGTGCCGCGCATCGCACTCACGGCCACCGCCGATGAGCTCACGCGCCGCGAAATCATCACCAAGCTCCATCTTGACGAAGCCGAAGTATTCATCTCCAGCTTCGACCGCCCCAACATCCGCTATGAAATCCTGCCGCGCGCCAACGCGCATGCGCAACTGCTCGACTTCCTGCAAGAGCGCCACGTCGTCGACGTTCCGGAGAGGCAAGTTCCGGTCACTCGCAAGGCGGCTGGACCAAACGCTGCCGCAGCGCCCGTCAGCAAAACCTCTCGCAGCGCCGGCAAGCAGGCTCTGTCCCACCACGGTGGCATCGTCTATCGCATCTCACGCGCCAAGACCGAAGACACCGCCCATTTTTTGCGCGAACACGGCTTCAATGCCCTGCCGTATCACGCCGGTCTTGACGCACCAACCCGGGAAGAGACGCAAGCGCGTTTCTCGAACGAATCTGACCTGATCGTCGTTGCCACCATCGCCTTCGGCATGGGCATCGACAAGCCCGACGTGCGCTTCGTGGCTCATCTGGATCTGCCGCGCAACATCGAAGCCTATTATCAGGAGACCGGTCGTGCCGGTCGCGATGGCGCGCCCGCCGACGCCTGGATGACCTATAGCCTGTCTGACATCGTCATGCAACGCCGCATGATCGACGAGTCTGAGGCGGAAGAAACGTACAAACGTGTCTCCGGCCAAAAACTGGACGCTCTCGTCGGTCTCGCCGAAACGACCGGTTGTCGCCGCGTGCGCCTGCTCGCTTACTTCGGCGAAGCGTCGATGCCCTGCGGCAATTGCGACAACTGCCTTAACCCGCCGCGCACCTTCGACGGCACCGAACTTGCCCAAAAAGCGCTCTCCGCCGTCTACCGTACCGGGCAACGCTTTGGCGCCGGCCATGTCATCGACGTGCTGCTCGGGCGCACAACCGAACGCGCGATATCGTTGCGCCACAACGCGCTCCCGACCTTTGGCGTCGGCGGCGGCACCCCCGAGGCGCAATGGCGCACCATCTTTCGCCAGATGGTCGCGTTGGGGTATCTGCGCGTCGACAGCGAAGCGTTCGGCGCGCTGAAACTGGAAGATGCAGCGCGCGGCGTGCTCAAGGGCGAGACTACGGTGCAATTGCGCGAGGAATTGACGCCATCGAAGAAAGCGCGCGGGAAGTCACGCGAGCGGGCGGGCGGGCGCGGTGCCGGTGCTTATGCCGTCAAGAGTGGCTCCCAGAGCGGTTCCGGGGTCGATATCCAAATTGAAGATGACACCCCCGAAGCCGCGCTGTTTGATGCCTTGCGCAGCTGGCGCGCGGCGATCGCGCGCCAGCACGGCGTGCCCGCCTTCGTCGTATTTCATGACAGCACACTCGCTGCCATTGCCGCAAAGCGTCCCGATTCACTCACGCAATTGCGTGGCATCAGCGGTGTGGGCGAAGCGAAACTGGCGCGTTATGGTGGGGCGCTGCTGCAGTTGATTGAGGAACACGCGAACGCTGGCGGCTGAAACCGCAAGCATCCCTTGCGGCACCGCACAAGCGGCAGTCATTGCGCAGACTGTCAATCCCCGCCACAATCCGTCCCACAACAAGCGCCAGTCAGTGTTGATGATTGCGGCGCAGGAGACTCACCATGTTCGACAAGCTCATGTCCGGATTGAC
>JANLTL010000620.1:0-2363 GCA_031362905.1 Burkholderiales bacterium
GGATCGTGGCAACGGTCTCGACTTTCATGACAGGCACGCCTGCGGCACCCAGATGCCGTGAAAGCCGGCCGGCAGGCGCTGCGGAACATGAATCTTCGCCACCGGCCCGGCGGCGATGTGGCGCGCATCGAACAGCCAGCACTCACCCAGGTGGGTGCGCGCGTTGTGCAGAAAAGTGACGACGTAACCGTCGTCCTCGGCCTGCTGGTCCGGGTGGGCGTGATCGCGCGCGCAAAACTGCGGTTCGCTGCCGTTCAATTCGGCGCCGAATTCGAAGCGCTCGACCGTGCGCGTGGTGGTGTCCCACTTCATCAGGCTTTTGAAGCGCACCGGCATTTCGTCATAGTCGAAGCCGTTGCCGTAGACATAGCGCGTCGGCCGGCCGTTGAAACGCGTGTTGATCATGCCGAACTCGCCGATGTCGCGCGTCACCGGCTCTTCGGTGGTGGTGCCGCTGGCCAGGTGGAAACGGTAGCGCTGCAGGTGGGCATTGATGCGGTGGTTGTGCATCATGCGGTCGAACTCGGTGGCGCCGTCAGCGTAGTCGGTGAACGGCCGCTCGAATTTGAAGGCTTCCATCACGATGCATTTATCCGCGCCGCTGCCTTCCTCCCAGGCGTTGGTCGAGTGGTAGATGTAGCAGGATTCGGCCTCGAACCACTGCACCTGCCCGGTATCGCCGTAGCGCGGCAGGATGCCGAAACGCGCCGGGACGTCGGCATGCCAGTCGGTTTTCCAGCGTCCCGCCCTGGCGGCATCCATGTCCTGAAACACCGGCAGGTCCATCAGGATCGAGTAGTGTTCGGTGATCGCCATGTCGTGCGGCAGGCGTGGGCCCGGCAGGTCGATCGGCACGTGGTGCTTGAGCACGCCGTCGGCGCCGACCACGCCGTAGGTCAGGTAGGGTTGCTTGATGCCGTAGTCAAAAAACATCAGCTCGCCACTGCGCTCGTCGACCTTGAGGTGCGCCGATACCTTGGTGTTGAGCTTGCCGCCGAAGGTATCGGGGCCGATGGTCTCGAGGGTCAAGGGGTCGATGCGATACGGCACGCCGCACAGATACCAGGTGCTGATCAGGCTGCCGTTGTGGAACTTCACGTCGGTGTTGGAAGTGTCCTTGAAGGGCTGTTCGCGGCGCTCGCGGTTGGCACGCTCGCGGATGCCGCGCCAGATCGGCTTGCCCGCCCCTTTTTCCTCCTGCAGCGCGGTGGTGTTGATCCAGCGGTTGCGGTAGCTCGCGCGGCCGGCCTCGAAACGGATCGCGTGCAGCATGCCGTCGCCATCGAACCAGTGATAGCGGCCTTCCGGGTGATGAAATGCGTTCGGGCCGTTGCGAAAGTAGATGCCGCCGAAGTCAGTCGGGATCACGCCTTCGACGCGCAGCGCTGCGCCATCGAAAACGGCTTCATCGTGAAGCGGCGCAAACGATTCGCCGTCGAGGTAAGGGTTTTGTTCCTGGGGGTTGGTTTCGAGGGTCGCGTCCATGGTGTCCTCCTTGGGGGTGGTATGCGTCTGGATGGGAAAGTGTACTCGCGCGCTTCACGCGATGGCGCGCACGTCGCGCTGCGCGGCGCGATAACCGGCTTCGAGTTCGTCCACGATCTGTGCCGTCGTCTGTATTGACCGGCTCGCGCCGACGCCCTGGCCGGCCGCCCAGACATCGAGCCAGCGCTTGTCCTTGAAGCCGGTGTTGCTGTTGTAGTCGCGCTTGGGCACTTCGGGCAGGTTGTCGGGGTCGAGCCCGTTGGCGGCGAGCGACGGCTTGAGCCAGCTGGCGCGCGAGCCGGTAATGGCGGCGCTCACCAGGAGATCGTCGGCATTGCAATCGACGATCATCTGCTTGTACGGCGGCACCGCCATGCTCTCGGTGGACGGGATGAAGCGGGTGCCCATGTAGATCAGGTCGGCGCCGAGCGCGCGCGCGGCAAACACGCCGGCGCCGTCGGCAATGCCGCCGCCAATGACGATGAAGCCATCAAAGAACTCGCGCACCGCCGGCACGAAGGAGAACGGCGTCAGGCTGCCGGTATGGCCGCCCGCGCCCGCCGCCACGCAGGCGAGGCCATCAACACCGGCATCGGCGGCCTTCCTGGCGAGCTTGAGGTTGATGACGTCGGCAAACACCAGGCCGCCGTAGCTGTGCACCACTTCGATGGCCGGCTTGGGGCTACCGAGCGCGGTGATCACGATCGGCGGCTTGAAGCGCGCGATGCGTTCGAGGTCTTCGGGCAAGCGCGCGTTGGTCGAGTGCGTGACCAGGTTGGCGGCCCACGGACCAATCAACGCCTGCGGATCGGCGGCGCGTGCCGCCGCGAGGCCTTCGGTGATCTGGACCATCCAGTCATCGAGCACTTCGATCGGGC
>JANLTL010000621.1:0-5396 GCA_031362905.1 Burkholderiales bacterium
GGCGCCTGGTGCGGCGCGTGGCAGGCGCCGAAAGCGAGATAGGTGAAGAACGGACGGTCCGGCGCGGCCGATACGTGATCGTGCGCGTAGCCGATGGCGTGGTCGACCAGGTCTTCGGTAACGTGATAACCCGCCTCCGGGGTGGCGGGGGGGGCCATGTAGTGGTTGTCCTGCACCAGTTCGGGACGGAACTGGTCGGTCTCGCCCTGCAAGAATCCGTAGAAGTGCTCGAAGCCGCGCGCCAATGGCCAGTTGTTGAAGGGCCCCGCCGGGCCGGTCTCGTGCATCGGCGCGAGGTGCCATTTGCCGACCATGGTGGTGCCATAGCCGTGCGCACGCAACACCTCGGCCAGGGTTGCGGCTGAGCGCGGAATCGCGCCGCGCATGTTGGGAAAGCCGGTATCGAAATTGGAAATCGCGCGCATCCCCACGGCGTGATGGTTGCGGCCGGTGAGCATGCACGCGCGCGTGGGGGAACAGAGCGCCGTGGTGTGAAAGTTCACAAAGCGCAAACCGCCGCCGGCGAGGCGGTCGAGATGGGGCGTGGCGATGGTCGAGCCGTAATTGTTGAAGTGCGCGAAACCGACATCGTCGAATACCACGATCACGACGTTGGGCGCACCGGCGCGCGGGCGCGGCAGCGCCGGCCACCACGGGGTCGATTGCTCTATCGTGCGGCCGATCTTGCCTTCAAAGCCGTCTTCAGAGGAAGGTTCGATCATGGCTTGTTCTCCGGTCGGGTCAGTGAATTGGCGGGCGAGACCTTGTCCCTATCGAAGATGCCGTACCGCATCGGCCGCAAATACGCGCTGCACGGGCTTTCGAGGCGCCTGATTCGGCGACCGATCGCACGCCGGCATTACTGCCACCGAAGCATCTTTTTCTCGAGCATGCTCATGCCGCGCGTCACGAACATGCCGAGCAGGGCCAGCACGGCCAGCACGCCCATCACGCCGTTCATGTTGAAGGTCGATTGCAGGTAAGAGAGGGTCTGGCCGAGGCCGTGCTCTGCAGCGATCAGTTCGGAGCCGATGACGCCGAGCATGGAATAGATCAGCCCGAGGCGCAGGCCCGAGAAAATCACCGGCACGGCCGAGGGCAGCGTCACCTTGCAAAACAGCTGAAACGGCCGCGCACCGAGCGAGCGCGACAGGATCAGGTGGTCCTGGTTGACGCCGCGAATCCCGGCCACCGTGCTCGCCAGCACGATGAAAAACGACAGGCTGGTGCCGACCGCCACCTTGGAACCCAAACCGAGGCCAAACCAGAGCAGGAACAAGGGCGCAAGCGCGATCCGTGGGGTGGCGTTGAGCACGGAAAGATACGGGTCCATCGCATGCTCCAGGCGCGGCCAGGTCACGAATGCCAGCCCCAGCAGGATCGCCACGACGCTGCCGAGCACAAATGAAATCAGGGTACCGGTGACGGTGTAGCCGAGCTGCTTCCAGAGCTGGCCCTTGACCACGAAGCCCTCCCACAGATAGGCCGCGATGCCGCTTGGATAGCCGAAGAAGGTCTGCTGCAACCATTCCTGCCGGGAGGCGACTTCCCATGCTCCCAGGAATGCGGCAATGAAGAGGGCGTGCGCCGCCACCGCGCCCCAGCGTTTCAATGCACTTCCTCCAGCGTATTGCCCAGGCCTTCTTCAAGCTTGGCCCACACCTGTGCATACAGTTCGTGGAAGCGCGCGTCCTTTTGCAGGGCGCGCACGCTGCGCGGACGCGGCAAGTCGATCTTCATGTCGGCGATGATGCGGCCCGGGCGTGCACTCATGACGATGACGCGGTCCGACAAGGCCACCGCTTCAGCGAGGTCATGGGTGATGAACACAACGGTGCGGCGCTCAGCCGACCACAGCTCAAGCAGCAGGTCTTCGAGCTGCAGCTTGGTCTGCGCATCGAGCGCGCCGAACGGCTCGTCCATCAGCAGGATCGGCGAATCGAGGCAAAAAGTGCGCGCCAGCGCCGCGCGCTGGCGCATGCCATGCGAGAGCTGTTTGGGCCACACATGCATGAAGGCTCCCAGGCCAACGCGTTCGAGCAGCTGGCGCGCCTTGGTTTCGCGCGCCGCGCGCGGTACGTCACGCAGTTCCATGCCGTAGCAGGCGTTGTCGAGCGTGGAGCGCCACGGCAGCAGGCTGTCGCGCGCCAGCATGTAGGCGACATCCGGGTTGCCGGCGCGAGGCAGTCGCCCCTGCACCTCGATCTGCCCCTGCGCCAGCGGGATCAGCCCAGTCAGCAGATTGAGCACCGTGGTCTTGCCACAGCCGCTGGGACCGACGATCGAGACGAATTCACCTTCTTCCACCTCAAGCGAAAAACGATCGACCGCCAACACATCGGCGCCGAAGCGCACGACGAGATCGCGGATGGTGATCGCTGCTGCCATGTGAGTCTGTCTTCAGTGCGCTTTCAAGGCGCCTTGTCGTGAACGAATTCGGACACCGGCGGCGCCTTGTCGATTTGCTTGGTCTCGACCAGGAAGTCGAGGCCGGCCTTGACGGCATTGCGGTTGATTGCCGCCCGGTAGGTGTTGGCCTCGTTGGCGATGCGCAGCGCCGTGCGCAGCACCTCGTCTCCCTTGGGCATTTCGAACTTGAAGTAGGACTCGGCGATCTTCGCGGTCTCGTCGAAGTTGGCCGGCGCGTTGATGAACGTGTCGGCATCGCGGATCGCCTTGACTACCGCCTCGATCACCAGCGGATTACGGTCAATGTATTCCTGCGTGAATACCAGGCCGTTGCCGCCGCCGTTGAGCGCGTACTGCTCGGCGGGCAGCTTGGAGGTCGCGCCGCGCCAGATCACCCTGCAGGTAGCCAGCACGGTGCACATCGACCCCGCCGGTTCAAACATCATGATGGCATCGACCTGCTTGGAGACCAGTGCACCATAGGCCGTATTGGGGCCGCCGACTGCGACAAAGGTGACATCCTCCGCCTTCATGCCGGCCTTGAGCAGCATCCAGGTGATGGACGTTTCGGTTGCCGCACCGCGCGCGGTCACGCCGATCTTGCGGCCTTTGAGGTCCTGCATGAACGCAGGCCAGCCCTTGTCGGCGTTTGGCTGGGGTACGTGGTTGCCGCCAATCAGCGCATTGACATTCGACACCGCGCCGCCCACCACCATCTTCATCTTGGCGCCCTTGTTGATGGCGCCGACCATGACCTCGGCCGGGATCAGGGCCGAATCGATGCTCTTGGCGAGCATCGCCTGGGCGCCGAGCGGCCCGGAGGGAATCGGCTGGGCCACGCACTTGATGCCGTACTTTTCGCAATAACCCTTGCTGATGGCCACGCGTACCAGCATGTTGCCGATGCCCGGATAGTCCTGAAACTTTACCGTCTCGCCCTTGCCTTGGGCAAGGCTGTTGCCTGACACCGCGAGCAGCGGCACGGCCAGCAGGCTTGACATGATCGTCGCAGTGAAAGTCCTGTTCTGTTTTGTCATTTTCTGTCTCCTTGGAGGATGGTGATGGGCAGTTTGCGTGGCCCGCGCACCGTGCCTTCGGACCAGGTGGTTTGTGCGCCGGGGGTGATTTCAAATGTCGGGAAGCGTTTGAGCCACTCTTCCACTGCGACCGTCATTTCCATGCGCGCCAGGTTGGAACCGAGGCAGCGGTGCCGCCCCAAACCGAATGCCGCGTGCGGATTTTCAGCGCGGTCAATCAGCACCTTGTCCGCGTCGGCAAACTTGGCAGGATCGCGGTTGGCGGCGGGAAACGACAACAACACCTGGCCACCAAGCTTGAACGGGCAGCCCCCCACGGTCGCTTCCTTGACGACTTCACGCGCCATCGTGACCGGTGCGTAGGCGCGCAGAAATTCCTCGATCGCCGTAGGCAGCAGGGCCGGGTCGGCGACCAGGCGCGCCCGGTCTTCGGGATGGGTTGCCAGGTGCCAGAGCGAGGCGCCGATGCCGCTCCAGGTGGTGTCGATGCCGGCGATCAGGATCAGACGGATGGTGCCCAGGATGTGCGCTTCCGACAGGGGTTGATCTCCGAGGCGGGCGGCGAGCAAAAAGCTCACCAGGTCATCGCCGGGTGCGGCCCTGCGCTGCTCGACGAACCCGCGGAAATAGGCGTCCATCTCCTGCATCGTTTCCATCACCACCTTGGGATTACGCACCCCCTCGATCAAGGACTTGTGAATCCACTTGCGGAACAGGTCGCCGTCGTCTTCGGGCATGCCCAGCATGTGGGCGATCACGCGCACCGGGATGTGCTGCGCATACTCGACCGCGCCATCACATTGAGCGCGGTCGCCGATGGCATCGAGCAAGGAGCGGCAAATCGCACGGGTGCCGGCTTCCAGTTTGGCAATTTCCTTGGGTGCAAACGCCGGCAGCAGCAGTTTGCGCGCCTGGGTGTGCTCGGGCGGGTCCGAGGTGATCGGCGGGGCGGCGCCGATGTTGGCCACCTTTTGCTCGCGCACGATCACGCGCCGCGAGGAGAAGTGCTCGCTGTCGTAGGCGATCTCGCGCACATCGTCGTAGCGCGATGGAAAATAGCCGCCGTCTTCGAAGCGCTGCGTGGTCGCCACCGGGCAGCGCTGCCGCAGGTCATCCCAGATCGGGTACGGGTTGTCGGTCCATTGGGGATCGAAATGATCGAAATCAATCGCCCAATCTTCTACGGCGGGTCTGGAGTCCATGCTTGTATCCTCGGCGGGAGCTACCGGTCATTGATGCCGCATTACGACGCGCTCAGGCGCACCGCGTGTTCGGGACAATTGGCAACGGCAAGCCGTGCCTTCTTTTCAAGTTCTGGCGGGACCACACCGTCACCACGGGCATGCGCTGTGCCTTCGTCGTCTGCCTCAAACAATTCGGGCGCGGTCAGGCAGCAGCGGTTGTGCCCCTGACAACGGTCTGCCGCCACGCTCACGCGCAGTATTTTTGGGTCTGACATGTTGCCTCCTGGTCCACCACATTCCTGTTTTTATGACCGGCGCACCGGCCCTGACGCCTAACAAGATTACCACCGGAGCAGTTTCGGACCTGCTGCGACCGCGGGCAATCCGCCTTTGCTAGCGGTAGGCCGACGCGATGCGAAACGCCTCTTGCGTCTCGCGCACCAGACGATCCACAACAGCATGCACTGAAGTCAATTCGTTGAACCAGGCGCAGCTCTGGCCAAGGGCCTCGTAGACCAATGGTTCGATCTGGTGCTCTTCAATCGCGGCGAGCAGTTCGCCGGTGAGCGCATGTTGATACGGCATCGGTAGATGCTTGGGCGCTCCGGGCGCCTCCCATTCGTCCACCCATGCGCTGCGCAGCACACGCGCCGGTTTGCCGCTGTGCGCTCGCGTCATCACTGTGTCTTCACTCGTGGCGGCGAGGATTTTCTTGAGCAACGCCGGAGGCGTGTGATATTCGCGCGTGGCCAGCCAAGCTGTGCCC
>JANLTL010000669.1:0-11538 GCA_031362905.1 Burkholderiales bacterium
AGGCGAAGTTGATTCTCTTGTGGGGCACCAACCCGATCACGTCGAGCGTGCATCTGTGGACGCGCGTGACTGAAGCCAAACGGCGCGGCGCGAAAGTGATTGCCATCGACCCGTACCGGTCGCTCTCGGCCGAAAAATGCCACGAGTGGCTGCCGGTGCGCCCCGGCACCGATGCCGCCGTGGCGCTGGCGATGATGCATGTGCTGATTCGTGATGACCTGCTCGATCACGACTACATCGCCCGCTACACGCTCGGTTTCGATGAACTCAAACAACACGTCAAGCCCTGGACGCCGGAACGTGCCGCCGACATCAGCGGCATCAGCGCGCAGCAGATTGAAACCCTGGCGCGCGAATACGGCATGGCGGGGCGCAACGGCGAAGCGGCCGTGATCCGCATCAACTATGGCCTGCAGCGCCACGCCGGCGGCGCGATGAGCTGCCGCACCATCGCCTGCCTGCCGGCGCTCACCGGTGCATGGCGTCACGCGGCGGGCGGCGTGTTGCTTAGCAGCGGCGGCACCTATCCGGTTGACGTCAAGGCGCTCGAACGCCCGGACCTGATCTGGAATGCCCCGCGCACCATCAACATGGTCAAGCTGGGCGACGCGCTTCTCGGTGACGCTGGCGCGCTCGCCAACGGCCCGCCGGTTAAAGCGATGTTTGTCTACTCGGCCAATCCGGCCACCGTGGTGCCTGACTCCAACAAAGCGCTCAAGGGCATGGCGCGCGCCGACCTGTTCACGGTCGTGCACGACGTGTTCCTGACCGATTCGTGCGATTACGCCGACATCGTGCTGCCGGCCACCACCCAGCTCGAACACTTCGACATCCACAAGTCCTACGGCCACCTCTACTGGCTGGTGAATCAGCCGGCCATCGCCCCGGTTGGCGAAGCACGCTCCGACAGTGACGTGTTTCGCGCGCTGGCGGCGCGCATGGGCTTCACCGAACCGGCGCTGTTCGAGAGCGACGAAACGATTGCAGCCCAGGCGATTGACGAGAAGCACAGCTACAACGATGGCATCACGCTCGCGTCCCTCAAGGAAAAAGGCTGGCAGCGTCTCAATGTGCCGGCCGAGTGGAAGCCGTTTGCCGAGGGCAACTTTCGCACGCCGTCGGGCAAGTGTGAGTTCGTCAGCGCACGGGCGGCAGCGCTGGGCCTGCCGGCGCTGCCTGAGTACATCGCGCCACGCGAATCACCGGCGACCAACCCGGTGCTGGCTGCGAAATATCCGCTGATGATGATCTCGCCGCCGGCGCGCAATTTCCTGAACTCCACCTTTGGCAACATCGCGTCCCTGCGCGAGACCGAGAAGGAACCCTTTCTCGATCTCGACGCGTCCGACGCCGCAGCGCGCAACATTGCCGATGGCGACCGTGTGCGTATCTTCAACGACCGCGGCAGCTTCGAGGCGCGTGCACGCGTCAACGGCAAATCGCGCCCCGGCGTGGTCACGGCGCTCTCGGTCTGGTGGCACAAGTACACGCCGACCGGGCGCAATGCCAACGCGGTGACCAACCAGTCGCTCACTGACCTCGGGCGCGGGCCGACCTTTTACGACTGTCTGGTCGAGGTGGAAAAAACGATGGAAAAAGTCGCATGACGCCGCTCGCGCCGATCTCGCCGTTCTCCAACTGGCCGCTGCTGGCTGCCTTGATCTTCATCGCCATGGGCGTGGGCTTTGTGCACCAGTCCTGGCAGAAGTTGCGCCGCTGGCCACGCGTCGAGGGCGTGGTGGTGGCGCTGGTGCGCGTGACGGTGACCAAAAATCCCGAGATCGAGTACAAGGATGCGGCGGGCGTGGCACACCGCTTTGTGTCGCGCATGCCCTACCACCAGCGTTTCAAGATCGGCGACAAGCTGATGGTCGCAGTCAATCCGGACAACCCCGCCGAGGCCGAGCGCGTCACGCTGATCACCGCCGTGCTGATGCCCGCGATGATGGTGGCCTTCGGCATCATCGTCGTGCTGTTTCACTTCGGCTTGACCAAGTGATCCGGTGATGCCCAATCCATCATGAGCAGCGGGGCATGAGCGCCAACACCGGTCAGGCCGTGGTGTGCGTGCACGGCCTGTGGCTGTCCGGCTTTGCGATGCGCTACTGGCGCACGCATCTCGAACGCGCCGGCTACAAGGCCTATGCGTTCTCGTATCCGACGGTGCGTTCGCGCCTCGCCCACAATCGTGCGGCGCTGCTGCGCTATGTCGAAACGCTGCCCGAGAAGCACATTCATTTCGCCGGCCACAGCCTCGGTGCGGTCACGATTGCCTCCATGCTCGACGAGAGCAAGTGGAAATTGCCCGGCAAGACACTCGGGCGCATCGTGCTGGCCGGGCCACCGTTTCAAGGCACCCATGCCGGGAAAACCTTGGTGGACAAGGGTTACGGCGATATGCTTGCCGGAAAGCCGCTCCAGGACTGGCTCCTGGGCCATCGGCCCAGCGTGCCCATAGGCATTGACCTCGGCGTGATCGCCGGCAGTTCCACCCTCGGCCTCGGTCGCGTGATTGCCCCCAGCCTGCCCAAGCCCAACGACGGCACGGTGAGCGTCGAAGAGACGCGCGTCGCCGGTGCGCGCGAGCATCTGGTGCTGCCGGTCGGACACACTGGCCTCTTGATGTCGCGCCGGGTGGTGACGCACATGATCCGGTTTTTCGAGACCGGGTCGTTCCGTTGAGGGCGAGCCCGGTGCCAAGTTCGGTGGCAAGCCTGGCGTCCGTGCGACCGCGCATCTCGCTGGTACTCGCGGTCTTGTTGGTGCTGGGCGCAGCAATCGTGCTGCCCGGCTGCAGCGTCCTGGGCTACTACTGGCAGGCCTTCAATGGCCAGATGGAAGTGCGGCGTCTGTCGCGCCCGGTCGAAGAAGTGATTGCCGATAGCGCCACCGGCGCCGAACTCAAACGCAAGCTCGCCTACGCGCAGCGCGCGCGTGACTTTGCCAGCCGCGAACTGGGCCTGCCCGACAATCGCAGCTATCGCGTCTACGCCGATGTCCAGCGGCCGTTCGTCGTGTGGAACGTGTTTGCCGCACCCGCGCTCTCGCTCGAACTCAAGACCCAGTGCTTCCCGGTCGCCGGCTGCGTGCCGTATCGCGGCTATTTTGCGAAGGAGGCGGCGGACGCGCGGGCAGGGGAGATGCGTGCCGCAGGAGACGACGTTTACGTCGGCGGCGTGCCGGCTTATTCCACGCTGGGCTGGTTCGACGACCCGCTGCTCAATACCTTCATTCGCTACCCTGATCTCGAAATCGCACGCCTGATCTTTCACGAACTCGCCCATCAGGTGGCGTATGCCAAGGACGACGCCACCTTCAACGAATCCTACGCGGTGGCAGTGGAAGAAGAAGGGCTCAAGCGCTGGATCGCCGCCAATGCCACACCGGACGAAGCCCAGCGCTACGCGCAATTCAAGCTGCAGCAGCGCACCCTGGACGACTTGCTGATGAAGGGGCGCCAGGCCCTGGCCGCCGTCTACGCCGGCGGCGGCGACGCGGCCGCACAGCGCTCGGGCAAGGCACGGGCGATCGATGCACTCAAGGCCGACTATGAGGGATGGAAGGGCGCGCAGCCACTTCCGGCCGCAGATGCGCAGCGCTATGACGAATGGTTTTACCGGGACCTCAACAACGCGCGACTGGGGTCGGTCGCGGTTTACACTGAGCATGTCGCGGCGTTCGCCCGCCTGCTCGCGCGTGAAAGTGGCGACATGCCACAATTCCATGCTGCCGTGAAGGCGCTGGCCGGCCTGCCGCGTGCAGAGCGCCTGCGCCAGTTGGCGCCGAATTGATGCCCTGCACAACCCATTGACGCGGTTTCAACGCCTTCCATCACCCTGTTTTAACGGAGACTCCAGCATGCTGACACGCACCCTCACCACCTTCGCCGCCAGCGCCGCCTGCACCCTCGCCGCGGCGCTATTCATGGCATCTGCCCACGCCCACCATGGCTGGAGTGACTACGATGCCAAAACCACTCTCAATCTGACCGGTACCGTCGTCGAATCGAAATATGAAAACCCGCACGCGACGCTCAAGCTCAAAGCGGGCGACAAGGTCTGGTTTGCCTGGCTCGCGCCCTTGTTTCGCATGGAAGCGCGCGGCATGAATGGCGAGATGGTCAAGGTCGGCGCGACCATCACGCTGGTGGGCTACCCGAGCACCAGCAAAAAAGACGAACTGCGCGTCGAGCGCGTCGTCGTCAACGGCAAGGCCATCGAATTGCGCTAAGCGCGCCGTTTTCGCCGGGACGCGGAGATGGATATCGGCCAAGCCATTCACCAGCTGCCGCTGGCCGTTTTCCTGCGCACCAACGCGATCGCCTATCCGCTGGTCGAGTCGCTGCATCTGGTGTCGATCGCGCTGCTGTTTGGTTCGGTCGCGGTGGTGGACCTGCGCATCCTCGGCCTCTCGCGCAATCTCTCGTTGCAACAACTTGCACGCCACGCATTGCCTTGGACAGTGCTGGCCTTTGTCGGCGCCGCTGCCACCGGCTCGTTGCTGTTTCTGGCCCATGCTGCCGATCTGATCGGCAATCGTGTGTTCATGGCGAAGCTGGCGTTGATCAGTCTGGCCGGCACCAACGCTGTCATGTTTCATACCGGGCCCTATGTGAATGTCGCCCAGTGGGATGTCGCCCTGCAAGCGCCGCCCAGCGCGCGCGTCATGGCCGGGGCATCGTTGTTGACCTGGATCGCGGTGATTTTCTGCGGCCGCTGGATTGCCTATTGATGCAGCAGGTCCTGCAAGTATTCGCCAAGGCCCCTGTGCCGGGCCAGTGCAAGACAAGGCTGATTCCGGCGCTCGGTGCAGCGGGTGCCGCACGGCTCCACGAGCGGTTGGTACGGCACCGCCTGGAGACCGCTTGTGCATGGCGGCAGAGTGCGCGGCACAGTGCGCAGCAGGGAGCAGCGGCCGGGCGTATCGAATTGTGGTGCGCGCCGGACCCGCAGCATGCATTCTTCGCCGCGTGTGCCAAAGAGTTCAACGTGACGCTGCAGCAGCAGACCGGCCCCGATCTGGGCGCGCGCATGTGGCTGGCACTGTGTGGCGCCCTGGCGCGTGGCGAGCGTCCGGTGCTGATCGGCGCCGACTGTCCGTGGCTGGGGCAGGAACACATCAGCGCAGCGTTTGCCGCACTCGATCAGGCCGATGCCGTGTATACGCCGGCCCATGATGGCGGCTATGTGCTGACCGGGCTCGCGCGCGCCGTTCCCGAACTGTTCGCCGGTATTGCCTGGGGGACCGGCAAAGTCATGGCGGCCACGCGCAAGGCCGCCGCGCGAACGCACACGCGTGTTGCCGAGCTCGATGCATTGCACGACCTTGATACCCCGGCGGATCTGGCGCGCCTGAAGGCAGATCCGCAACTTGCCGCGCTCCTCGATGGAGGTAACGGATGAAACCTGCGAATGCGACCGTGTATCTGGCCGGCGTTGCCCTTGCCGCAGTCTGTGCATCGGGCCCGGTGTGGGGGCAAGAGACCATCGAAGCCGGTCTGTTTTCCAAGCAAAAGCCGGGCGGCGTGCCGCAGGACTGGAAACCACTCACTTTCCGCAACATCGACAAACACAGCACCTACACGCTCGTCACTGACGGCGGTATCACCGTGCTCAAGGCGCAAGCCGCCGCATCGGCGTCCGGCCTGACGCGCGATCTCTCGGCGCTCAAGCTCAACATTCGCGACACGCCGATTCTCAAATGGCGCTGGAAAGTTGCCAACCTCGTCAAGAATGCCGACATCGCCATCAAAGAGGGCGACGACTACCCGGCACGCATCTATGTCACCTTCAAATACGACCCCGAGCGCGCCAGTGTCGGCATGCGTATGCAGTACGGCATGGCCAAATCGCTCTACGGCGAGTACCCGCCGCATGCCGGCATCAACTACGTGTGGGACGGCAAGGCGCCGGCCGGTACCATGGTGCCCAATGCCTACACCGCGCGCGCGATGATGTTCGTGGTCGAGTCCGGCGTGAAACGCGTCGGCGAGTGGGTCGAGGTCGAGCGCAACGTCTATGAGGACTACAAGCGCGCCTTCAAGGAAGAGCCGCCACCGGTGCTGGGGATTGCGGTGATGACGGATACCGACTCGACCGGCGAATCAGCCACGGCATGGTACGGCGATATAGTGCTGCGCAAGAAACCCTGAGGGGGCTTCGGCCGCAACGGCGCATGGGATGGCCCTCTACCGCCACCATCTCCTGAAGAATGGCGCCAGGAGCCGCTCTCGCCACTTGTCTGAGGGATGAATTGCGGCCACCGGTTTCAGGCAAAACACACCAGGGCCAGGCCGATCGCTGCCGGCAGTGCCTGCACGTATAAAATTTTCTTGCCCACCGTCGCAGCGCCATAGACCCCGGCGATGACCACGCAACTGAGGAAGAACACCTTCACGCCCATTCCGGCGGCGCCGAGCGTGATGCCCCAAATCAGGCCTGCCGCGAGGAAGCCGTTGTAAAGACCCTGATTGGCAGCGAGCGTCTTCGAGATTGCCGCGTGCTCGGGCGTTTGGCGAAAGGTACGCAGGCCAAGCGGTTTGTCCCACAAGAACATTTCAAGCACCAGAAAATAGAGGTGGAGCAGGGCGACGAGGGCGATAACGATGTTGGCTGCGAGTCCCATGTTGTTTCTCCTGATTGCCGCAACGAGCGTGGCGTAGTGGGTGATTGGTGGCGTAAATTTGTGCAGCTGGTGCGGTGGGACGTGGCCAATCGACGACGGCTTATGCCGCCGCCAGAATCGCTTCCGGCGTGTCGTTGATCGTGGTGCGGCGCAGTTCGCGCCGCTCGGCGATATCGAAGCGGCGGCCACGATGCGCCGTGGCACGGTTGTCCCAGATCACCAGATCACCGGCTTGCCACTCATGCTCATAGACGCGTTCGCGCCGGGTCGCGTGTTCGAGCAGGTCAGAGAGGAAGATGCGTGCCTCGGCAGTGGGCCAGCCAGTGATGCCGCGTGCGTGCGCGCCGATGAACAGCAGCTTGCGGCCTGAACCGGCGTGCGTGTCCACCAGCGGCCACAGCACGGGCGGCATTTCCTTTTTCTGATCATCCGTGTAGGCGTCATCGCCCAGGAGGATGCGCGTGTGCAGTGCGTAATGTTCGGCTTCGAGATCTTCGATATCGTGCCGGGTGCGCTCGTCGAGGGCATCGTAGGCGGCGCGCAGATCGGCGAACTCGGTGTTGCCGCCCCACGACGGCAGCGTCACCGCGTGCAGCATCGAGTAGGCGGCGCGCGGTTTCATGAACGAGCTGTCGCTGTGCCAGAGCTGATTGGCGAAGTTGGACAGGTTCTTGGGCGAGGCGCGCTGGTGGACCTTGCCTTCAATGTCGACATTGGAGATGTCGATCAGGCGCTCGTCGGTGAAGCGCTCGCGCCGTTTGAAGACCCGCTTCATGCCGATATCAAGCGGACCGAAGGAGCCGGCGAAGGCCACTTGCTGCTCCTGCGTGAGTGGCTGGCCGCGCCAGACCAACACACCATACTGGTTCATTGCCGCGTTGATGGCGTGCAGGTTCGAAGCCGAGAGCGGTTGCGTGAGGTCAACGCCGCTGGCCTCGGCGGCAAATACCGGATGCAGTGGTTTCAGGTGAAGGCTCATGCCGCGCTCCGCTGGTCGAGTGAAAACAAGGGTTGCCTGTCGATGCAGTTGCAATTGTGCCGTACGGTGCCGTACGGTGCCGTACGGTGCCATACGGCGCCATTCGCTGCGTTCGACGGGTTGCTCGGGCCCAATTTTCGCATCCGCAATCACCCGTGCCCAGCGCTTCATCTCGCCCTGGACGAAGGCGTCGAATTGTTCCGGTTTGGACGCCACCACCTCCATGCCCAGCTCGTCAATGCGTTTTTTGATGTCCGGCATCGCCAGCACTTTCGCGGTGTCGGTCTGAAACGGGGCGGCACATGGCGTCGTGTATCTCGTGTATCGGGCAGGTCCGGAGGTGAGCGGTAATCGCCTATCTTACTGTGGAGTCTTGGCGCTGCGTGCTAGCATCGCGCACCCGATTTGAGGAGCGCATCATGAGAACTGGCTTGTTGGTGAACAGGTTTGGCGCATGTCTGTGCGTGCTTGCCATGTCCTTGTTGACTGGGGCGGCAACAGCTCAGCAGGCGTTTCCGTCACGCCCGCTCAAGATCATCGTGCCGGTGACCACCGGTGGTCCAAGCGACCTGGTGGCGCGTTTGCTCGCGCGCGAGCTTGAAGTCTCCATGGGCAAGCCAGTCATCATTGAAAACCGCGCCGGTGCCTCGCAAACCGTCGGCGCCAATGCAGTGGCCAAGGCTGAGCCGGATGGCTACACGCTGTTGCAGGCGGCGGCGAACATGGCGATCAATCCCTTTCTCATGTCCGATTTGCCGTATGACACCGTCAAGGATTTCGCGCCCATCTCGCTGACCCACATCACGCCCTACGTCTTTGTGGTCAGCGCGCAGTCGCCGGTGCAGACCTTTGCTGATTTGATCAAGTTGATTCGCGACAATCCGGGCAAGATCAGCTATGGCACCACCGGTCCGGGCAGCCCGCAGCAACTGGCCACGCTGCTGCTGGCGCAACAGTTGAACCTTGCCGGCATGACCGAGATTGCCTACAAGGGCAGCTCGGCTGCGCATCCGGACCTGATCGCCAACCGGGTCTCGTTCATGATCGATCCGCTCGCTGCATCGGCGCCGCACATCAAATCTGGCAATCTGCGCGCGCTGGCAGTGAGCACACCACAGCGCAATCCGGTGTTTCCGAATATCCCGACGGCCATCGAATCAGGTGCGCCAAGCTTTGATTTCGCGAGTTGGGGCGGCCTGTTTGCACCAGCCGCCACGCCACGCGCGGTGGTGATGCAGTTGAACGCAGAAGTGCGCAAGGCACTCACCAGTGACGCGATGAAAAAGCGTTTCGAGGATATGGGCCTGGTTGCCAAGCCGAGTGCGCCCGAAGAGTTCGGGCAGTTTCTGGTGGCCGAGATGAACCGCTGGAAGGGACTGGTCAAGAAAGCGCCCTAGGTGGGCGATTGAGCGGTTTCAAGATGCGACTGGCCTGCGTGAAGCCCTGAGGCGATCACGGGGGCGCTCGGTGCGCCGCCGTCATTCGTGATCCGCGGATATTGAACCGTCAATCGACAAAAAACGGCGTCTCACTCTCGCCCTGCAACACGATGTCAATGCCGAAACTGGACACACCGGGAGCCGCTGCTTGGTCTGGCAGGGGAGTGAGCAGCAGTCTGCTGCGCAGCCCTGGATCCGCAATGACTGCCAGAACCGGGTCGTTCTCGTTGCCCGGCTCGCCGTGGAAGTAGAGCGTTGTTACCAGCCGCCGCATCAGGCCCGAGCCGGTGAAGCTGATGTTGATATGCGGCGCACGCTGCTGCCGTGACACCGGGTCGAGATAGGATCCCGGCTTGACGGTGGTGAATTCGAAGTAACCCGTCTGATCGGTCCAGGTGCGTCCCCAGCCCATGAAATGCGGGTCTGCGTCGGCGTGCTGCGGGTCGAGCGGGTGGGCAAAGCGCCCGTTCGCATCAGCCTGCCAGAGTTCGACGATGGTGTTGAAGCGCGGCACGCGGCCTGCTTCGTACACATGACCGCAGAGATGAATGCGTTCTCCCGCGGCGGCTGCTGCGCCCGGCGTGACGATGGACAGGTTGTTGTCACCCTCTCCCAGAAAACGGGGTGGGAAGAACGGGCCTACAGTGCCGCTTGCCGTCGGGACAAACGCGGTCGCTGATGCGAGGTTGGCGCCACCTGCTGCGGTGTCGACCGCCGCAGCATTCGACGCAGCCGCCGTCCTCATGATCTGGTTTGAGTCCATCGCGCCCTCATACCCCGAATGGCGTCTGCGCACTGCCACGCAGCACGATGTTGTGCTCGAAACCAATGATATTGGGCACCGGCATGTCATGCATCGGAATCTGGCGCGCGATCATGCGCGCGCGGCCCTTGGGGTCGGGAACCGAGTTGAGAATCAGGTCAATGTCGTTGAATGGATCGCCGGGAAAAAACATCTGTGTCACCAGACGGCTCATGAAACTGTCGCCGAAGATCGACAAATGAATATGCGCCGGGCGCCACCAGCGCTCCGGGTGGTTGGGGTAGGGGTAGGCCGCCGGCTTGACGGTGAGAAAGGTGTAGCGGCCGTCATCGTCGGTGAGGACACGGCCCGAACCGAGAAAATTTTCGTCAATTGGGTTGGGACTGTTCGCATCCATCGGGTGGATGTAGCGGCCGGAGGCATTGCAGTGCCAGATCTCGATCACCGACTGCCTGACCGGCTTGCCGTCTTCATCGAGCAGGCGGCCGCCCACTTGAATCAATTGTCCCAGCGCACGTGGCTTCTCGGGGTAGGGGTGGGCGAGATTGCCGTCGCCGGGATGGGCCCCGGGTTTTAATTTTTGTGCAATACGTGTGGGGCCGGTCAGTTCGGTGAGCGTGAGCGGGCGCTTGAACAGGGGCATCTTGGGCACACGCACATAGGTTTCGCGATAGCCGGGGATCACCATCGCCGGTTGCGTGGTGTCGTCATGCGGGGAATAGTGGCGGGGCGCGGTCACGCGGCTTCCTTGCGGGGGCGATACGCAATCTTACGCGTCCTGCGCTTAAACTAGGGGCTGGCAAGGGTACAACAGCCAAAGCAAACTGCAAAAGGAAAAGCCAGCATGAGCGCACAACTGAAGGAAGTGATGCAGCCGAAAGGCCCCGTGAAGAGCCGCGTTTCGGATGCCGAATGGCAGGTGCGCGTCGATCTTGCCGCCTGCTACCGTCTGGTCGCACACTACCGCATGACCGACCTGATCTACACCCACATTTCGGCGCGCGTGCCCGGCCCTGAGCACCATTTCCTGATCAACGCCTACGGCCTGATGTTCGACGAGATCACTGCCTCGGCTTTGGTCAAGGTTGATCTGGCCGGGCACGCGCGCCGAAATGTGGGTGTAGATCAGGTCGGTCATGCGGAAGTGCGCGACCAGGCGGTAGCAGGCGGCGAGGTCAACACGCGTTTGCCATTCGGCATCGGACACGCGCCCCTTTACCGGGCCTTTGGACTTCATCACTTCTTTCAACTGTGCGCTCATGTTCTCTCCTGAGGTTGCGGGTGAATATGCCGGGCTACCTTATTGGGGCGGCGGTGCCTGTCGGCCAAACGCATAGTTTAAGCTCTGCGCGCGTAAGATTGTGAATCGCACCAAAGCCATGCCCCGGCAAGGAAAACCTGTGAGCCTGTCCACTACATTTGCTCCCTACGACGACGCCACCCAGCCGGCGATGACCATCCCCGGCTACCGCGAGACTTTTGTGCGCGTGCCCAAGCGCCAATTGTTCAAGCGTCCGCTCACGCTCACCGAGATCACCGGCCCGACACGCATCGCGCAAAAGCTCAAACCCGGCATCCACCCCGGAGACGGCAACCTCGCCCACCCCTACCCCGACAAGCCGCGCGCCCTCGGGCAATTGATCCAGGTCGGCGGCCGCCTGCTTGATGAAGACGGCATGCCGCTGGGGCCCGGCGGACAGTTCCTTGCGGGCACCGACAGCCTCGGACGCGAC
>JANLTL010000691.1:0-16415 GCA_031362905.1 Burkholderiales bacterium
GCTGGTGAATGGCACCGTAGACGGAATCCCGGTGCGAGCCGTGGTGCGCGCAATAGTTGCTGTGGCCTTTGTTTGACTCACGATTGATGACTTACGATACGACTCCCAACATGACGCGCGACGCTACGCTCGCTGCCTATCGCGGCAAGCGCGTAATGGTCACCGGCCATACGGGTTTCAAAGGCTCCTGGCTGGCGTTCCTGCTCAAGGAGGCGGGTGCCGAGGTGGCGGGCTATGCCCTGCCCCCGGAGCACCCCGGCAGCCACTTCGAGCAGCTCGGACTTGACAGCCTGATTCACCATGTCGAGGGCGATGTGCGCGATGGCGCCAATCTCGCCCGCACCATGCGTGATTTCGCACCCGAATTTGTGTTCCATCTCGCCGCACAGGCCTTGGTGCGACGCTCGTATGCCGATCCGCAGGGCACCTTCGAGACCAACGTCATTGGCTCGGTAAACCTGCTCGAAGCCGTGCGTGCCTGCGAGGCGGTCAGGTCGTTGGTCTTCATCACCTCAGACAAGGCGTATGAAAACGTCGAATGGCTGTGGGGCTATCGTGAAAACGACCGTCTCGGCGGCCATGATCCCTACAGCGCTTCCAAGGCCGCAGCCGAACTCGTGTTCTCGTCCTACGCCCGCTCGTTCTTCGCGCAGCGTCCGGATTTCGGTGCCGCCAGCACCCGCGCCGGCAACGTCATCGGCGGCGGGGATTGGGCCGAGGATCGCATTGTTCCCGACTGCATTCGTGCGATTCAAGGCGGCGCGCCGGTCACACTGCGCAATCCAGCCGCCACGCGGCCCTGGCAGCATGTGCTCGAACCGCTCTCGGGCTATCTGCTGCTCGGCGCCCGCTTGCGCGAGCGCCCCAGCGAGTATGCGGGAGCCTGGAACTTCGGGCCGGCGGCCGGCGCAACCCGCACCGTGCGCGATGTTGCCGAGCGTATCGTGGCGCACTTGGGCCGTGGCCGGATCGAATTGGGTAGTGCAGGGGCGGCGCAGCACGAGGCGCGGTTGCTGCAACTCAATTGCGACAAGGCGCATCAACTGCTGGGCTGGCAGCCACGCTGGGAGTTCGAAGCAACTTTGCGTGCGACAGCGCTCTGGTACAAGCGCGTCCTCGAAGGCGCAGATGCGCGCGAGGTCACGCGTGGCCAGTTGCAGGAATATTTCGCGGAAGTCGCCTGATGCGCCGCGTCCCCACGGGTGCGGTAGCGCGACGGCACGCGCCCATCAGGCAGACTGACCGGCAGACTGACAGGCAGACGGGAAGTTCACGTAAACCCGCTTCCACCAACGGTTTCCATCGTATTGAAACAAGACCAAAAGAGGTGCCCCGTGATTGAAGGCGTTGTCGTAAGCCCGCTGAAACAAATTGTGGATGAACGTGGCAAGGTGATGCACATGCTGCGCAGCGACGCACCGGGCTTTCGCGGGTTTGGCGAGATTTATTTCTCGACCGTGCATCCCGGCGCCATCAAGGGCTGGCATATTCACAAGAAAATGATACTCAACTATGCCGTGCCACACGGACTCATCAAGTTCGTGCTCTACGATGACCGCGCCGGCAGCGCGACACAGGGTGAACTGCAGGAGTTGTTCCTCGGGCCGGACAACTATTGCCTGGTCACCGTGCCGCCGCTGGTGTGGAACGGATTCAAAGGGGTGGGAGCGGAGCTGGCCATCGTCGCCAATTGCGCTTCAATTCCGCATGACCCGGACGAGATCGACCGCAGGGATCCGTTCGATCCCTGCATTCCCTACGATTGGGCGTTGAAGCACCGGTGAGAGACGCATGAGCCACAGCCAGACCCACAGTCCATTGCAGGAGGCGGTGCCCACGGCACGCGGCGAAGGTCTGCAGCGTGCAGCACGCAGTGCCGCCCCAAAAGTGTTGGTGACGGGTGCCTACGGTTACACCGGCGGACGGATCGCGCAGGCGCTGGCACGCGGTGGTGGCGCTGAGGTGTGGCTGGGCAGCCGCAATGCCTTGCAAGGAGCGCCCGCCTGGCTGCCACAAGCCCGACCGGTCATGCTTGACTGGCAATCGCCAGAGTCCCTGCAGCGCGCCTGCGCGGGTGCTGATGCGATTGTTCACCTGGCAGCGATGAATGAAATTGACTCGGCGCGAGACCCGGCCGCAGCACTCGACGTCAATGCCCGGCAAACCCTGCGTTTGCTCGATGCTGCCATCGCGGCAAAGGTGCCGCGCATCCTCTATATGTCGACCGCGCATGTGTATGGTGCCCCGCTGCGCGGACAGATCGACGAGCGCACGTTGCCGCGCCCGCTCCACCCCTATGCGATTACCCACAGGGTGGCTGAAGATTTCATGTTGGCGGCGTTGGATGCCGGCAAGATCGAGGCGTTGGTGTTGCGGTTGTCGAATGGATTCGGCGCACCCGCCCATGCAGACGTGAATCGCTGGACCCTGCTGGCGAATGACTTGTGCCGTCAGGCCGTGATCGAAGGCAGCCTCACCCTGTCGAGTAGCGGTCTGGCGCGCCGTGACTTTGTCACGCTCGAAGATGTCAGCCGCGCCGTAGTGCATGCGCTGAGCCTGCCCGCGCACCAACTTGCCGACGGCCTGTTCAATCTCGGCGGTGATGCGGCGATGCGCGTCATCGACATGGCCGAATTGATCGCAGCCCGCTGCGAGCCAGTGCTGGGAGTGCGCGTGCCGGTCAGGCGCGCCGCGCCGCTGCAGGATGAACGCAGCGATGAACTGTTGTTCTCCTGTGCCAAGTTGCAGGGGACCGGCTTCACACTGATGCGCAACCACGCCGCCGAAATTGACGCCACACTGCGTCTGTGTGCGGCGGCGTTTGGCGCGGCGGACTTGCGGGCACGCGCATGACATCGGCATTCGACAAGGCATCCTCGGCGCAACACAACTGGCACCTCAGTGATGACGCGCAAAACCTCGCAGCGCACACCTTGATGGATGCAGCAGCAGACCGGGTGACTGCCGGGTATCTTGCGCTGCTGCAGGGGGTTCTGGGGTGGCGCGATGGCGCGGGCGCGGCACTCGATTTGGGTGCCGGGGCCGGTCACATGACGCGCGCGTTCCGGCGCGCGGGCATCGACATGACGGCAGCCGAACACAGCGAGCAAGGCATTGCCTTGCTGCGCAGACACCATCCTGACATGCCTGTACGGCAGGTTGACATGGCACAGTTTTCAGAGGTGGCTGGCTACCGCCTGATCCTGGCGCGCGAGGTGTATCCGGTGACCCGGGTCAACGCATTTACCGAGCAACACGCCATGATGGGCCGGCTGATTGACTCACTGGTCAGTGGAGGGGTATTGCTGGTGACCGGCTCCGATACCTGCAAACCGCATTGCATGGATTACGCGGGTATGGTGCGTGCGTTCGGCGCTGATGCGCGAGTGGGTCGCGCGGTTGGACCTTTGATCGAACCGCTGATTTCAAGAGCGCCCGCGCTAATGCGTTCGCCGCTGACTTGTGCCATGGCTCACATCGCCGTTGCACCTTTGGTCGCCTGGAAGCGCCACCAGGGATGGCCGGCCACACAGGTGATTGCCTTCGTCAGGGCTTGAGCATGAGTACACCGCGCGTGTCGGTGGTGATTCCGACCTACAACCACGCGGCGTTTATCGGCACTGCTCTGACCGGCGTGCTGGCCCAATCGTTCGCGGATTGGGAGGCGTTGGTCATCAATAACCATTCGACCGACGATACGGTGAGTATCATTGACGAGTTCCGTGATTCACGCATCCGCCGCATTGACTTCGCCAATCAGGGCGTGATCGGTGCTGCGCGCAACATCGGCATTCGCGAAGCGCGCGGCGAGTTTGTCGCGTTTCTCGATTCCGATGACCAGTGGCTGCCGGACAAGCTCACGTGGTCGCTTGCGCGCCTGGAGCAGGGTGCCGGTCTGGTGTGCCATGCAGAGCTTTGGACGGGAGCCGGGATTGAGCGAGTGGTGCGTTATGGCCCGGTTACGCGCGCCGCGTATGACCCGCTGCTGTTTGCGGGCAACTGCCTGTCGACCTCAGCCATCACTGTGCGTACCGCGGCGTTGCGCGCCTGTGGCGGCTTTCGCGAAAACGCCGCGTTTGTCACCGCCGAAGACTATGACCTGTGGCTGCGCCTGGCGCGTGCGGGCGTGCGCTTCGAATTCATTGACGATGTGCTCGGCAAGTACGTGCTGCACGCGGACAATCAGATGCGCGCGATTCGCCGCAACACCGATGCGGTGATGGCCGTCGTCGAAGACCATTTCGCCACGCTTGACCCGGCGCAGCGCGATTCGTGGCGCATGGAGCGCCGCCGCGCCGGCGTGCTGTATGGCGGCGCTCGAGGTCTGCAGGACAGTCATCAGCGCTCTGCGGCTTTTGCCCTCTACCGCGAGTCGTGGAAGCGATGGCCGTGGAGTTGGAAACTGTATGCCGGCATGCTGACGAATGCGCTCGGCGTGTCCCTGCACTGACATGACGGCACCTGCCAGCGCCACCGGGCCATTTGCCGCTGCGCTGGCATTGCGCACCTATAGTTTTGGCCGCAGCGCCCTGCTTGCGGGGCTCCGGTTGTCTGACCTGCGTGCCGGAGACGCCGTGCTCGTTCCTGGTTACGTTTGTCAGGAGGTGCTTGCGCCAATAGCCGCCAGCGGTGCGCGCGCGGTGTTTTACGACGTCAACGAGATGCTCGAACCAGCATCAGTGTGGCGTGACTGGCCGGCGGCACGCGCGGTGGTGGCGGTGAACTACTTTGGCTTTCCGCAAAATCTCGCGCCGTTTCGTGCTTGGTGTGCACATCATGGCGCAGTGTTGATTGAAGACAATGCACACGGTTGGCTTGGCCGCGATGAAGACAGCGCATGGCTGGGCTTGCGCGGCGACCTCGGTATATTCAGCATGCGCAAGACTCTGCGCCTGGTCGACGGTGCCGCGCTGGCCGTGGTACGCGCCGATCTGGCTGCCCGCGCGCCCATGCAAGTGCCGCCACGCCACGCGGTGATGCCGATCGGCCAGCGAACAGAGCGTTGGCTGGCGGGCTTGCCCAGCGCCATGCCGCTGGTGTGGGCGCGTACCCTGCGTCGCGCGTGGCGCCAGCAGCGCACTGGCAGCGCCTCGCCGCCCGCCAGTGCTCGTGCGGAAACGGACATGCCCATTGACGCAGCCCCGCACGCCGGCCTGCAAGCTGCGCTCAATGCGTTCGATGCTGCGGCAGAGGGCAGACGCCGGCGCGCCCTGTATCAACAGATTCATGCCCGTCTGACGCCGTTCGGCGTGGCGCCGCTGTGGTGCGAGGTGCCGGCTGGCACCGTACCTTATGGGTATGCCTTTCGGGCCGGCGCGCTGGGCGGCCGCGATCTCGAAGTGGTATGCAAGACGGTGCGGCGCATGGGGCTTGACGTATTTCTCTGGCCGGCGTTGCCTTTGGCCATTGCGCCGGCTGCGCCCCGCCACTATTCCAATACCTGGCTGGTCAACTTCCTGTGACCATCTGGCACATCTCATCGGCCACCGACGCGCAATGGGACGCATGGCTGCGCACCTTTCCCGGCGCCTACGTTTATCAGTCGAGCGCATGGGCAAGCTACAAGCAACAGGCTGGTTGGCAGAAAGTGCGACTGTACTTGCCTGGTGATCCAGGTGATGGCAACGCGCCACGCGCGTTGGTGCAGGGGCTGATCAAGCGTGTTCCCCTGATCGGCGGCATGATGTGGGTACCGGGCGGTCCGCAGTGGCGCGGAGCGGCGCTGACGCAGGAAAACGTTGTTCTGGGTGCGGCACTCGGCCGGGCGGGCGGTGCGCGCTACGTGCGCTTGCTTGATATGTCCGAAGCGACGGCTGCGCCGCCAGGTGTCGGCCCGTCCGCTACGGCCAGCCAGCCGGATGCCGCGCCCGCCTACGCCATCACCTGGCGCCGGCCCTGGGTGCGCAATGGCAGCGGCGTCAGCGTGCTGATCGACGTGACGCAGGAGCGTGAAGTCTGGCTCGCGGCCTTGACCAGCAAGCATCGCTACTACGTGCGCCGCGCCTTGCGTGAGCCGATGCAATGGCGTACCGGCAATGATGCGCTGCAGCTTGCCGCGCTTGCCACACTTACCGACGAGATGAGCCGGTTCAAGGGGGCCGCACATCAGCGTGCCGAAGAAGATTTGCATGCGCAGAGCGCCGCACTGGGATCGTCGGTGCTGACGCTGGTGGGTTATCGCGGTGATCGCGCCGTTACGGCATGCCAGGTGCTTTGCTGGGGGACAATGGCAATCTATGCCACTGCCGCCACCAACGAAGCCGGGCGCGAGATCAGCGCAGCCTACGCCATGATTGCCCAATTGCGCGAGGTGCTGTGTGCAGCGGGCGTGGGGACGCTCGACTTCGGCGGCATCGATCCGGACAATCCGGCAGCGCGCGGCGTGGATCATTTCAAAATGGGCTTTGGCGGGCGCACCCTGTCCTATGCAGGTGAATGGGAATGGGCGGCATCGCCACTGGCACGGGCGCTGGGCAACCTCGCGGTGCGGGTGCGCCGTGGTGGTGGTGCATGAACCGGCGCGTGCATGGCACGATGCAGCGTCGTTCCACAGCGGCGGAGATCTGATGAGTGCACGCATGACTCTCGCTGCGTCGGTGCTGGTGCCGCTGTGGAAATGGCGTGGTGCCATTGCGCCGCCGGTGGGACAGCGCGTGCTCATGTATCACGCCATCGGTTCAACCGTGCCCAGCGATGCGCAAGGACGCTACAGCATCGCGCTGGTCCAGTTTGCCGCGCAAATGGAGCACCTTGCGGCGTCCCGCCGCCGGGTGGGGGTGCTTGGGCAGACTGATGCCGATGTGGTGATTACGTTCGACGACGGCTACCGCGATAACCTGACGCAGGCATACCCGGTGCTGAAACGTTTGGGTCTGCCGTTTACCATCTTTGCCGCTTCCGGATTCGTGCGCTCCGGAGCGCCGCTCTATTTGAGCGGAGTGGAGCTGCGCGCCCTCGCCGCCGATCCGCTGGTGACCATCGGCGCGCATGGTGACTCCCATACGCGCCTGACCACCTTGACCGGGAATGCACTGCGTGAAGAGTTGGGCAATTCAAAAAAATGGCTTGAGGATGCTACTGGCAAAGCGGTCACCGTGATGTCCTATCCGCATGGTGCGGTGGACGCACGCGTGCGCGCTGCCGCGGGCGCGGCGGGCTACGGCGCCGCGTGCTGTAGCGAGTTTGGTCTCAACGGCGCGGGCTGCGATCCACTGGTGATGGCGCGCACCGATATCTGGAGCGCCGACAGTCTGGATGTTTTCAATGCCAAGCTGGCCGGAGAGTGGGACTGGATGCGCTTCTTCACGCGGTGCGGCCTATGACCGGCTCTGCAAGCCATTCTGCGGGCATTGCCATTTTCCAAAGAGTGTATTTGGAGCCGTTGAAACTGGACGCGCTGCCGGTGGTGAATTTGTTTGTCCTGCTTTTGCGAGGGCCGTGACGCATGTGTGGCATCGCCGGCATCGTTGATCCCTCCGGGGCCGACATTGCATCCCTGCAAGCGCTGGCGCGACGGATGAATGACACCCTCGCGCATCGCGGGCCGGATGGTTCCGGCGTGTGGGCTGATCCCGATGCGGGGGTCGTGCTGGCGCAGCGGCGCCTGGCGATCGTGGATCTGTCACCGGCTGGTGCGCAGCCGATGGCCGACCGCACGGGCCGTTACTGCATCACCCTCAACGGCGAAATCTACAACTACGAGGAACTGCGGCGTGACCTGCCGCAGTGCAACTGGCGCGGTCACTCGGATACCGAAGTCCTGCTTGAGGCGATTGCCGCCTGGGGTCTGGAGGCCACGCTGGGGCGTGCGGTGGGCATGTTCGCGCTGGCGCTGTGGGACAAACGCGAGCGCGTGCTGACGTTGGCGCGCGACCGCTTCGGCGAAAAGCCCCTGTACTACTGCGTCGCACGCGGGGCGTTGCTGTTTGCCTCGGAACTGAAGGCGCTGCGGGCGCATCCCGCGTTTGACGCACGCATTGATCGTGGGGCCCTCGACCAGTTCTTGCGGGTGGGCTGCGTACCCGCACCACGCACCATCTACGAGGGGGTGTTCAAGCTGCCTCCGGCCTCCACGCTGGCGTTGCGGGTGACGCCGGGCCGGCCCCTTGAACTTGCGGCGCAAGCGCCGCGACTCTATTGGTCGCTGTCCGAAATCTCTGCTTCCGGCACGCTCGCCATTGGCGATGAAGAAGCGCTGGAGCAACTTGAAAAGCTGCTGCGGCAGTCGATCGCCGGTCAAATGGTGGCTGACGTGCCGGTTGGCGCGTTTTTGTCCGGCGGCATCGACTCTTCGCTCGCGGTGGCGCTGATGCAGACACAAGCCTCAGGACGGGTGAAGACGTTTTCGATCGGCTTCGCCGAGGCGGGGTACGACGAAGCAACCCACGCGCGCGCGGTGGCGGCCCACTTGGGGACCGATCACACCGAGTTGTATGTCTCTGCGGGCGCGGCCATGGATGTCATCCCTCTGTTGTCGGCGATGTATGACGAGCCATTCGGAGATTCATCGCAAATTCCGACCCATCTGGTAGCGCGTCTCGCACGCGAGCAGGTCACCGTAAGCCTGTCTGGAGACGGCGCCGACGAATTGTTTGGTGGCTATAACCGGCACATACTCGCGCGCCAGCTGGAGCGCATGAGATACATACCCGCTCCACTGCGTTCGCTCGCCGCCAGGGCAATTGGTGCCGTAGCGCCATCTGATTGGGACCGCGTGCTGGGTCGCATTCTGGGGGATCGCGCGCCAGTGCGACCCGGCGAGAAGATGCACAAGATTGCGGGGGCACTGGCCGAACCAGACATGGTAAGTGTCTACCGGCGCCTGATTTCGGCCTATGACGGGCCTTCGCTGTCTTTTGGGGCGCACGATGCCGTTTCATTGTGGACTCTTCACAGTGGGGGAGGGGTAGCCGAACGGATGATGTTGAGCGATGCCCAGGGCTACTTGCCCGACGACATCCTGGTCAAGGTTGACCGCGCGGCGATGGCAGTGGCGCTGGAAACACGGGCACCCTACCTGGATCATCGCGTCGCCGAATTCGCCGTTCGTTTGCCTGTCGGCCTCAAACTGCGCGCAGGGCAGGGGAAATGGGCGCTGCGTGCGCTGCTCGACCGTCACGTACCCCGGCGCCTGATCGAGCGGCCGAAACAGGGTTTCGGCGTGCCGGTCGGCAGTTGGTTGCGTGGCCCGCTGAAGGACTGGGCGGACGGCCTCCTCGATGCTGCGCGGCTCAAGCGCGAGGGCTATCTGGATGCGTCGCGGGTGCGGGCGCTGTGGGATGCGCATCAGTCGAAGCGGCAGGATGCGCAGCACGCACTCTGGAACGTACTGATGTTCCAGGCCTGGCTGAGCCATCAGTAGCCACGGCCGGTTCCCTCCCCGAACCAAACAGTCGATTGACGAAGTGATATTTTGGGCGGAGTTGAATCGACGCCGAATACGGGTTTGCCGGCGCGAAACGGGAACCCATTGCGCTTGCCCCAAGGGCAGATTGAATCATTGCAAAAATTGATCGACTAAAATATTCAAGGACATTGGTGCAGAGGCCTCGAAATTCGATGAAACGGCGCGTTGCGGTGCTCATTTTGTGTGGCGGCAAAGGCGAACGCCTGCGCCCGCTCACCGAATCACTGCCAAAGCCGCTCGTTGAAATAAAGGGGCGCCCGATCCTCAGTTATTTGATTGACCACATTCTCAAATTCGGAATCGTCGACATCGTCATTGCGGCAGGCTTCAAAGCCGAAAAAATCAGGGAGTTTTTTAGCGTTCACTACAAACAGACTTCGGTGCAAATCGTCGAGTCCGGGAATGTAGACATCATTGAAAGGATCCGCAGTTGTGAGCCGTACCTGCAATCCGATTTCATCGTCATCTATGGAGACACGTTGGCCGACGTGAATTTGCAGAACTTGCAGGATTTTCATCTCCAAAGCAATGCCCAGGCGACGGTCGCGCTGTTCCCGTTGAAGAGCCAATTCGGGCTCGCAACACTAGATGACGACAGCAACGTTACGCGGTTCGAAGAAAAGCCCACTCTTGATAAATGGATCAACATCGGTAATTTTTATTACACCCATGAGGTATTTTCGTGGATGAAAGGGTTTGACAGCTATGCTGCGTTTTTGGAGCATCTCGGACGGGAGAAGAAATTGAAGGGCTACAGACATCATGGCGTTCACATTACCGTTAATACGTTCCAGGAGCTTGAGGATGCAGAGCGAAATATTCATGAATTCGCACCGATTGCGCAGAGTGGCGAGCGTTAAATGAAGGCTGATCAATCCAGCTTTTGGTTCGGCAAGAATGTCTTTATCACGGGCATTAACGGATTTATCGGCGGCAATCTCGCCAAAGATTTGGTCGACCGCGGAGCCAGCGTTTTTGGCCTGATACGCAATTCCTCCAGGAATTCGCTCCTGTTCGCTGAAGGCCTTGGTGCCCGCGTTACGCTGATAGAAGGAAATATTACTGACAAGGATTTGCTCTCACGGGTAATTTCAGAGGAGCGTATCAATGTGGTTTTTCACCTGGCTGCCCAGGTGGAGATCGGCGTGGGCTTGACTAACCCCTATTTGACCTTTGAGTCCAATACTCGCGGTACATACACCTTGATGGAGGCGATTCGTCTCTGTCCACAATCGATTCAAGCCGTCGTGGTGGCATCAACCGATAAATCCTATGGCTCGTATCCGGCAGAGCAGATGCCCTACAAGGAAGACTATCCGCTGGTTCCACGCTACCCCTACGATGTTTCGAAGGCCTGCGCTGACATGATTGCCCGCGCCTACTCGTCCGAGGTCTATCAGCTTCCCGTGGTGGTTACGCGCTTCTCCAACATTTTTGGCCCAGGGCAACTCAATTTCTCGGCCCTCATTCCGGATTCGGTGCGGGCATGTCTTGGCTATGGCACCTTCGTGCCGCGCGGTTCGGGGCAACAAATCCGTGATTTTATTTATGTGGGCGATGTTGTCGATCTGTATCTGCGTATTGGCGAGCGGCTCGCCAATACGCCGGAAATGTATCGTGGAAGGATTTACAACGCGGGGACCAATCAACCGCGCTCGGTCCGCGACGTGCTGGAAGTGATTTACCAGCAAACCGGCAAGATCGCGGAGTATGAAAATGTTCTCCAGATGATGAAGGGACGCGAGACTGTTGGCGAGATCGAATGCCAATACATGGACTACGAATTGGTGAATCGTGATTTTGGCTGGGCACCGGGTTGTTCATTTGAGCGCGGGGTTGCTGACACGATCACATGGTTCAAGGGATACTTCAAGAATCACTATGGCGCCTGAAATTTCGGTTGTCGTCCCCTATTTCAACGAGCAGGAAACCATACGATTCACATTGCAGCGGATTGCAGAACAGACATTGCCCGCGAAAGTTGCGCTCTTCGTCAACTCTTCTTCGACTGACCAATCCTCTGAAATCGTTGATTCCTGGATTGCTGAAAATCAGACTCGCTATCGGACGGAGTTTCAGAATGTGTTCATGCAGTCGTCCACCCCGAGTTCATCCAAGAACGTGGGTGTGCGCCTGGCAACAACTGAATGGCTGGCGTTCATGGATTGCGGTCAGCAGTTCCGATCGGACTGGCTGGAAAAGCAATACGAGTTCTCTCAAGTCAACGCGCTCGACGTCGTCTCTGGCGTGGTGTACGCGACAGGAACCAACTGGGTCGACCGTTGCGCGGTCGCTCAGACCTATGGCTATCGCCGGAAGCGACCGTGCCTTCCGTCAACCCTGGTTCGCAGGCGCATTTTTGACCGAGCCGGCATGTTTGCCGAAGGGCGCCGCGCCGGATACGATGCGGCCTGGTTGCTTCAACTAAAAAAATGCGGGATTGAACGGGGCATCAACCCCAAGGCGGTAATTGAATACATGGGCACCAACTTTTCTTCAAGTCTTCGTCACTTGTTTTTGAAGTCGGTACTTTATGCAAAGCCATCGGTAGGCCTCCAAGGCTATTACACCCCATACGCCTACGCAGCTTTGCCTCTCGCCTTGTCCGGGCTGGTTTGGATAGCGCCTGGAGCGGCGTTGTTTCTCGCAGCCGGCTATGTCGCAGCCAGAGGCTTTGCAATTCCGGCTCTGAAATCGCGCGGACTCGCGTTGCTGCGGGAACGCCCGCTCGCCGCATTGTTTGGGCTGGGATTGGTCGGCTTGGTACTTGATTGCGGTCGACTGGCAGGAACCTGGCAGGGTATTTTGAGCCGGCGAGGGTAGCGGTAGTGCAAGTCCTGCGCTCGCGCCTCACAGGACTAGCGATCATCCACGAGTTACGCAACCGATTCGGGAAGAGGCGTTAGCCAAATCGCATCGCGCGTCCAGTGTTTGGTCAACTCTCGACGATCTCGAAGTCGTGGGTGATCTGCGCCGTTGACTGGAGCATGGCGGTGGCCGAGCAAAATTTTTCGTGGCTGCGCTTGATCGCATGTTCGACCAGTTGTGCGCGCAGTTGCTTGCCGCGCACTATGAAGTGCATGTGGATGCGCGTGAACACTTTTGGGTCCTTCTCGGCACGCTCAGACTGCATGCGCACCTCGCAGCCACTGATTTGCTGGCCGCTGTTTTTCAGGATTAACACCACGTCGTAGGCGGTGCAGCCACCGGTGCCTAGGAGAACCATTTCCATCGGGCGCGGCCCGAGGTTTCGTCCGCCGCCTTCTGGGGCACCGTCCATCACGACTGCGTGTCCGCTTCCGGTTTCGGCCAAAAACGACATACCTTCCGGCCCTACCCATTTGATGGTGCTTTCCATCCATCCGCTCCTTGTCCAAAGCCAATTAGGCGTCATTCTAGCCGCGCCCAGGGTCGCGGGTTATTTCGCGGCAATCAAAAATATTGCTGCAACACAGAAGTTTTCGATCTAATTTTGTATGTAACTACTCACTGTTTATCGATTGTGATCTAGGTATGGCTCGGGATGAAAATTATAACTATATGATTATTATATATAAAAAGTTACATTCTACAATATGAGAATGATAGAGAAATACAGTCAATATATATTGCGCCGCACAAAATTTGTTGCTATATTAGGGTCATCGTGGTTTAGACGCAGTCTCTTTCGCCTTCTGCCACACGCACAGCTGTCTCCTCCACCTTCCTCCTTTGGTGGATTCAAGCCCAAGCCCTCACCGGCTTGGGCTTTTTTTGTCCATTTTCCTGGCTGCTTGCGACGGGCCACAGGAGAAGAGAAGATTTAGGGGGAAGATTCGCTGATCCTGCCAGTCAATTCATTGACGCGATGGCAGGAAACGACATATAATCACAGGCTTTCCTGAAAAACGGCGCTCGGCTCATTGCTTAAGCGTGTAAGTGTCGGGAAGGCTCAGTTGACTGAGTTGAACATGCCGCTGTCGCCAACACCCAAGCAAAAGCAAGACTGTCCCGGATCATTGCCATGAAAACCTTTTCCGCCAAACCGCAAGACGTCAAGCACGGCTGGTTCGTGATAGACGCTGACAACCTTGTTCTTGGTCGCGTCGCCACCGAAGTGGCGCGCCGCCTGCGCGGCAAGCACAAGCCTGAGTTCACCCCGCACGTTGACACCGGTGATTTCATCGTCGTTGTCAACGCAGCTAAACTGCGCGTTACCGGAAACAAGGGTTTGGACAAAAAGTACTATCGGCACTCTGGGTATCCTGGCGGCATTTCCGAAACCAACTTCTCGAAGATGCAGGAACGTACTCCAGGCCGTGCGCTTGAGAAAGCCGTCAAGGGCATGCTGCCCAAAGGCCCCCTCGGCTATGCCATGATCAAAAAGCTCAAGGTGTACGCAGAAGCTTCCCATCCCCATACCGCGCAGCAACCCGCAGCGCTGGTAATTCACTGATCTGGCGCACGCGCCTCTCATTTTTCGAGACATTCATGATTGACAACAAAAACTACGGTACGGGTCGCCGCAAGACGGCAGTTGCGCGCGTTTTCATGAAGGCCGGCAAAGGCGGATTCGTGGTCAACGGCAAAGCAGTGGACGAATTCTTCACGCGTGAGACTGGTCGCATGATCGTACGCCAGCCTCTCGAATTGACCCAGCACATCAGCACCTTCGACATTATGGTCAATGTGCATGGAGGCGGCGAGTCTGGTCAGGCCGGTGCCGTTCGTCACGGGATTACCCGCGCACTGGTCGAATACGATGCAACCCTTAAGCCGGTGCTGTCCAAGGCTGGTCTCGTGACACGAGACGCGCGTGAAGTCGAGCGAAAAAAGGTGGGCCTGCGCAAGGCGCGTCGCCGCAAGCAATTCTCGAAGCGTTGAGATTTGCGGCCGATGCCGCAAATTCTTGCAAAAGGCCGCCGTACAACGGGCGGCCTTTTTTTTGTGCCCGGGCTTCGGTCGATCGCGCCCTGATTATCGGTTGTGGTGCGACACGACGCAACCGGGAGTGGCATGTCTGGCGCTAAATACAACTGCGGAAAGTGCTTGAAAGTCAGGCGAAGCGGTCTGAATGGCCGACGACTTACGGTGAGCGGTTACTATGGCGCTGGAAAGGGAGGAGAGCATGGTCAAGATCGGCATTGTTGGCGGCACAGGCTATACCGGCGTGGAGTTGTTGCGCCTGCTTGCGCGCCATCCGGATGCACGCCTGATGGCGATTACCTCGCGCAAGGAAGCGGGCATGGCGGTGGCGGAGATGTTCCCCTCGCTGCGCGGCTGCGTCGATTTGACCTTTTCGGTGCCTGACGAGGCACTGCTCAAGCAATGCGATGTGGTGTTCTTCGCCACCCCGCACGGCGTAGCGATGGACATGGGCCCAGTGTTGGTGAAGGCGGGGGTGAAGATCATTGATCTGGCCGCAGACTTCCGGCTCAAGGACGTGGCGGCGTTTGAGAAGTGGTACAAGATGCCGCATAGCGCGCAAGATCTGCTGGCCGAGGCGGTCTACGGACTTCCCGAGGTGAACCGCGAAGCGATCCGCAAGGCGCGTGTGATTGGCCTGCCAGGCTGCTACCCTACTTCAGTCCAGCTTGGCCTCAAACCGTTGGTCGAAGGTGGGCTGGTCGATCTGTCCCATCTGATCGCCGATTGCAAATCGGGCGTATCGGGCGCCGGACGCAAGGCTGAGATTGGCACCCTGTTTTCAGAGGCGGGAGACAACTTCAAGGCTTACGGGGTGTCCGGCCATCGCCATCATCCCGAGATTGAACAGGGCCTAGCAAACATGGCGGGCAGGCCGGTCAACCTGATATTCACACCGCATCTGACGCCGATGATTCGCGGTATTCACTCGACGATTTATGCGCGCATCACGCGCGAGGCCGATTTTCAGAAACTGTTTGAAGAGGCCTATCGCGGCGAGCCCTTCGTCGACGTCATGCCGCCAGGCTCGATGCCAGACACCCGCTCCGTACGGGGCGCCAATACTTGCCGTATCGCTATTCACCGTCCGCACAATGGCGATACCCTGGTGGTTTTGTCCGTGATCGACAATCTGACCAAGGGCGCCGCAGGGCAGGCTGTGCAGGTGATGAACCTGATGTGTGACCTCCCCGAAACTGCGGGCCTCGAGGGCATTGGCTTGGTGCCCTGAAGGCATCAGCCAATGCCGGTTCAATCGATGCGTAGCGCGTTCGTTGTCAGCATGATCGCCACCATTCGCCACCGGCTGCGTCCATCGAGCCGCCGATTGATGATTCGATTCGCCAACGGGCGTATTGCATGAATTTTCGCCGCTTCCGTTTCATGCGCCGGCGCATGACGATCGCCGCTCCCAAGATGTCGGTGCGCACCCATATTCCATGGTATTGGCGTGGGCTATTTTGGATTTTTGTGCTCTCGATTTCACTTGCGACGGCAGCGTGGATGTACGACGCTGGCCGCAAATTTGCCGGCTTTGACCGCAACGAAGTGCAACAAGAGCTCACTGACTTGCGCGAACTAAGTACCAAATTAGCTGAGGAAAATGCTGCCCTCAAGGCAAACACCAACGCTGCCGGCAGCCGCTTGTCCATCGAGCAGACCGCGCAGCGCCGTTTGGCCGATCAGGTCAAGGCGCTGGAGATGGATAACACGCGCTTGAAGGAGGATCTCGCTCTGTTTGAGGGTATGGTGGCGGCGGATCGCAAAGAAGGCAGTTTCGCGATCAATAATTTCAAGGTCGAGGTTGACAAAGGGAGGCTGCGCTACCGCATGCTGCTGTCGCGAGGCGCGCGCACCGGCTCCATTTTGGGCGGCAATCAAGAGCCGGAATTCGTCGGGCGAGTCGAATTCCACCTGTTTGAAAACCTGGCCGGCAGCAACACGGAGGGAAAAGTCGAGGCACCCACCGGTGGTATGATTCGGCTCCCTTCGACAGAGGAGGCGGGGGCGGACAACTACCGCGTCAAGTTCCGCTACTTCCAGCGCCTCGAAGGCGAGTTGGCGTTGCCGCCCGGGAGCAATCCGAAGCAGATACAGGTGCGCT
>JANLTL010000741.1:0-13711 GCA_031362905.1 Burkholderiales bacterium
AACCCGGACAGTGTCATTTGAACCAATCAACGTCGCCTGCCTCGGCATGGGCTGGTGGTCCGATGTGTTGGCAGACGCCATGCAGCGCTCGGACAAATTCAACATCCGCTCGTGCTTCACGCGCTCCGAAGAAAAGCGCGCTGCCTTCGCGAAAAAATACAACTGCGTTGCTGCGGCAAGTTACGACTCGATCCTGGCGGACAAGTCGATTGACGCCATCATCAACACCACGCCCAACAACGTGCACCTCGAGACCACGCGCCAGGCAGCAGCAGCGGGCAAGCACGTGTTTCTCGACAAGCCTATCGCCAACACCCTGGCGGAAGGACGTGCCATCACCGAAGCCTGCCGTAAGGCTGGTGTGGTGCTGGCGCTGGGATACCAGCGCCGTCGCGAAAGCCAGTTTCGCTGGATCAAAAAACAAATCGACGACGGCGTCTTCGGCAGGCTCGTCAATGCCGAAGCCAATATCAGCCGCGACCGCCTCGGCAAGATTGACCTCAACTCATGGCGCTACCAGGCTGCCGGCATGCCCGGGGGCGTGATGCTGCAGATCGGCGTGCACTATGTTGACGTGCTCGAATACCTGATGGGGCCGATCACCGCTGTCAGCGGTCAGTTGGCGCAACTGGTGTTGCCGGGGGATAACCCCGATGTGGCCACGCTGTTGCTGCAGCATGAGAACGGAGCGCTGTCGACCGTCAATGCGAGTTACGCATCCGCCACCGAAAACTATGTGATGAACATTTACGGCAAGGAAGCGAGCGCCTATTACGACCTGCACGGCGGCTTGCGGTTTATCAAACGCGGTACCGAGAAGGCCGAAGCGGTGCGCTTTACCAAGAACGACACCTTCGTTGACGAGCTCGACGAGTTTGCTGCGGCGGTGCGCGGACAGGGTGTGCCCGAGACCGGAGGCGAATATGCAACGCGCTCACTCGGCGTGATTCGCGCCGGCGTTATTTCGGCACGTGAAGGCAGACGCGTGCAACTGGCCGAGGTATTGGCCGACCCGAACGCGTGAGTGTTCTTGACCGGAGAGACCAGATGAACCTGATGCAGTCCTTTGGCCGCGCAGCGGCAGCGGTGTGTGGCCTGATTGCCATGTCGGTAGCGGCGCAGGCGCCGATTGCCGGTGGCGCAGCGCTTGATTTCGTGGTGATCTTCCCGGCCGGATCGTCGGCAGATGTCAGTGCGCGCATCCTCGCCGATGGCATCGCCAAACACCTGGAACAGGCGGTACCGGTGAGCAACAAGCCCGGTGGTGGCGGCGCCATCGGCTACAAGTTCGTTGCGGCGGCACGCCCCGATGGGCGCACCCTGGTGTGGAATTCGAATTCCCTATCCACCACCTTCCACAGCGGCGCGATGGACATCGACTACAAGGCCTTCGAGCCCGTCGCGCGCGTCAGCATCGAAATTCCCGCTGTGGTGGTGCAGGCGTCGGCACCCTGGAAAACCATGGCCGAGCTGCTCGACTACGCCCGGGCCAACCCGGGCATGCTCAAGGTCGGCAATTCGGGCACGGGCAGCCACACCCACATGGCCGCGGCATCGCTGTTCGAAGCGGCCGGCGCCAAGGTGCTCGATGTCCCTTTCAGCGCCACCCAGGTAGTACCAAGCCTGCTCGGCGGGCACGTTGATGCCTTGATCCAGTTGCCCGGCGCCGTGGTACCGCACGTCAAGAGTGGCGCGCTGCGGGTGCTCGGTGTGCTCGGCTCCAAACGCGACCCGGTGTTTCCGGAGGTGCAGACCGCCAATGAATTGGGCATCAAGGTGGCAGCCATGGATCTCTGGCGCGGCATCGGCGTACCCAAAGGCACGCCCCGGCCGGTGATTGCCCGTCTGGAAAAGGCGATCGAGGCATCGCTCAATCGCCCCGAGTTTGTCAGCGCCGGTCAGAAGTTTGGGTTCATTCCGGCGTTCATGGGTGCTGACGAATTCGGCCAGCTGATCGCGCGTGATGACGAGTTGATCGCACGGCAAATGCAGGCATTGGGGCTGAAGAAAAAACCCTGACGCGAAGTGTCCAGGCGCCTTTGTCGCGTTCGCGCGTGTGACGCGAGCGCTTAGCGCGGCCGGATCGTCTGCACCGCTTTCGCCCAGCGGGCCGCGTCTTCTTCGAGGAATTTGCGGAATGCCCCGGTATCCATGAAGGAGATTTCGCCGCCGGTGGTTGCCGTGCGTGTGCGCGTGGCTTCGTCTGCGGCGGTAGCCCCGACCGCATCCGCGAGGCGCTTGATGACCTCCGCCGGTGTGCCGGCGGGCGCATGGAATCCATACCAGCTGATGACGGTGACGTCCGGGTAGCCGCTCTCGGTCATGGTGGGCTGGTCTGGCATTCCCGGTGAGCGGCGGTTGCTGGTGCTGGCCAGCGTGCGAATGCGATCGCCCTCCACCGAACTTGCACCGGGCGCGTGCGCGCCGCCATTGCCGGACTCTTCCTGATATCACTGTCGATATCCAAGCGTTCAACCACGCCGGCTCTGAAACCTTGATCTACGCGAGCCCGCGCGAAGGGTAGTGCGTGCACTATCGCACGCGGACTGACTATTTTTGACCGGGCGTGACTTTTGTCACTGGCGAAGGTTCATGACATTGGCATACTGAATTATGCCAATGTCATGAACCGGAGAATGCCATGCCAGTCCCCGCCAGCCAATTGCTGCATCAATGCCGTGAAGTTGCGCGCACCCGTCTTTCGGAAGTCGTTGCCAACGCCCTGAACCGCATCGACGAAGACTTGTTCGCGTTGGCTGACAAATCGCAACAGCGCAACGAGCAGCGCATTTACCTCGACGCCATGCAGCAGGTGCGCAATCACCGCAGCGGCATCCAGCAGAGATTTGAATCCTGCTTTGCGGAGCTGTTTGAAGCCAAGATAGGCGCACCCGTCAAAAAATGTGAACCGGCTTTTTCGGGCGGCATACCGCTCACGCTGGTGTCGCATTCAAAAATTGAAAACAGTTTGTCGATCGAACGCCTTGCCAAAGGCGTGGCCAAAGGCGCGAATGATGACGAAATACGCGGCATCAGCGCGCGCCTGGGGCATTTGCTCAAGCGAGACGTGCTTACGGAAGCCGATAACCCCCTGGGTGCTGAACTGATCTTCGAAGCGCTGCGTCTCGCGTGCAACAACATTCCTGCGGACAACCCGGTCAAGTACGCAATGCTCTCTGCGTTTCAGCCGTATCTGCGCGCGTCCATCAACGAGTTGTACCACGTGGTCAATGAGACCTTGCTCGCACACCATGTGCTGCCGAGTCTCCATTTGCCGCCGCGCCCGGCGCGAGATTCACTGGCAAGCACGGGTCGCCAGAACGCGATGAACCAATCGCAACGTATGGGCTTGCTCAACGCTGACGCTGTCGAGTCGGCCGGGGCGGCAGGAGGGTACGCTGGCTCGGCTGGCTCGGCTGGCTCGACTGGCTCGGCTGGCTCAGTAGACACGGGGGGCTCCCCGGTGTCCGGCGGGCGCAGCAACTGGCTCGGTGGCAGCAATGGCAATGAGCCAACTGCACTCGGCAAAATGCTCGCGGGTATTTCCCAAGGCAGCAGCGGTGCGCGCGCTGAAGCCATACGGTTGCTGGCTGACCCTGCACGCTTTCCGGTCGGTGCAGGCGCAGTGCGCGCGGGTGCGCACCTGCTCGCATCGCTGAGCCAATTGCAGGGTGACGAGAGTCTTGCAGGGGCACCCGGCTATTTGCATCAGATCGACAAATCTGTGCTGGCCCAGAGTGCACCGCTCGACCGCCTCACCATAGAGCTGGTAGCGATGGTGTTCGATTTTTTGTATGCCACGCCGCGTTTGTCCGAGGCGGTCAAGAGCGCCATCTCGCGACTGCAAATTGTGGCGGTCAAGGCGGCACTGCTCGATCGCAGCTTTTTTGCGCGACGCGAGCATCCGATGCGCCAGCTGCTTGACCGCATGGCCGCTTGTGGCGACGATCCACTCGTCAATGCCGAAGTCGATGGCCCCTTTCTGCAAGGTCTGCGCGCGCTGGTGGACGAGTTATGTGCTGGCTTCAAGGACGATTGCACGGTGTTCGGTGCGGCGCTTGTTACGCTGGAGAGAATCACCACCGAAGAACACGGGCGCCACGCCGCAGCCGCAGCCGCACCGGCTGCGCAACTTGCCGCAGACGAAGCCGAAATCGCCGCGCGCAGATGCGCACAGGCTGATCTCGATCTGCGCATGGTCAAGGGCACCCCGGCGTTCATTCGAGTCTTTTTGGAGCAACGTTGGGTGGAGTTGATCCTGCGCGCCGATGTGGAACAGACCAGCGGTATCGACAGCCTCGCAACGCGCCTGTCAATTGCATCCGATCTTGCCTGGAGTGTCGAGCCCAAAGCAGCGGCGGACGTGCCGATCCTGGCGGCGATTCTGCCGGAGATGGTGCGCGGTCTGATGCATGGCATGGGCTTGCTGATGGTGCCCGACGCCGAACGTCAGCAGTTTTTTGGCACCCTGATGCAGGCGCATGCAAGCGCTATCGCTGCCGCCAAGATTGCCGAAGCCGGCATTGTGGTGGCGCTGCGTCCGTCGCCAGAAGAAAGCACGCGCCGCGCCCCGGAACCAGTAGCTACACCTGCGGATGCCTGGGAGCACCAGGTGGATGCTCTGGTGAAAGGCGATATCGTCGAGTTTTCCGATGAGCCTGGTGCCACGTCACGCTATCGCCTGTCGTGGATCAGTCCGAAACAATCGCTCTACCTGTTTATCAGCCGCCAGGACATGCGACAGGTTTCCAGGCTGGAGTTGGCTGGTTTGTTTCGGCAGGGTGTCGCGATTCGCCCCGCACCCGAGCAGCCGCTGGTGGATCAGGCGCTCGCATCACTCGGCGACAGCAGCCCGATGCTGCATGCGGCGTGACGTGAATGAAAGAACCTTTCACGCACGTCGCTGAAGTGCGCCCTGCGCTCACGGGTTCGCTGGGCGACCTTCGATAGCGCGGACAGCCAGCCTGAAGTTGTGGTTCGATGACAGCTATTGGCGTGTCTCGGTACGCGTGAGAGTTTGCGCCGCACCCTCGGTGTCGCGCGCGCGGGTGAAGGCGACAAAGGCACGCACAACTTCGACGTATTCGCCCGGTGCAGCCCAGGCAATGCCGCTGTGGCTGGCGCCATCGAACTTCACCAGGCGCTTCGGTTCACTCGCTGCCTTGAACAATTCGTCGCCCATCGTGTGCGGAATGATGTTGTCGGAGGTGCCGTGCAAAATCAGCTTGGGCAGGCTTACCTTCTTGATTTTTTCCAACGCTTCGAATCGCTGCGAAATCAAAAAGCCTACTGGCAGCCAGCCATAGGGAGACGCCGACACCACGTCCGGCACTGACGTAAAGGTGGACTCGGTGATCAGGCCGGCGGCTTCGTGGGGCGCCAATTTTGATGCGAGATTGATGGCCACAGCACCGCCGAGCGAATGGCCGTAGAGATAGCGCTGGCGGGCGTCGGGTATCTTGTCCTTCAGCCAATTCCAGGCCAGCTCCGCGTCTTCGTAAGCCTTGGTTTCGGTTGGCAGCTCGCCAGTCGATTGACCGAAGCCGCGATAGTCGATGGCGAGCACCGAGAATCCCATCTCCCGCCACTTGGCGATGCGGAAGGAGGAGCCAGTAAGGTTCCAGCGCGAGCCGTGCAGGTAGAGCAGGGCGGGGGCATTGGGATCGGCTTGCGGCATCCACCAGGCGTGAATGCGTTCCGCCTCGGCGTTGCCGCCGCCTGGCACGCTAATCCAGATCTCTGCGGCGCCTGCAGGCAGGCCCTGATAGCCGCGCCAGTTGTCGCGCACCGGGCGGAAAATCCATTCGCTTTGCTTGGTATCGAGGACTGCGCAGCCGCCCAGCACGGCGGCGGCAAATGCAAAGCACAGCAGGCGATGCGAGAGCTTCATTAGTTCAGCAAGGCGGAATCAGTTCGATCTTGGCGTGGCTCGGATGGACTCAGTCTGAGTAGGGCGGGTAGCCCGACTGTTTTTGTTGTGCATCAAGGAGGCGCAGCATGGCCGGCCATTCGAGCACTCCATAGGGGCGGCGCGTCCCGGGCTGGTAGAGGCTGGCCGTTTTGTCAAGCACGTCCTGAGGCGGCAGCTTGAGGCCGGTGCGCGCGGCCATCGCATCGACTTGCGCCTGGCATGACAATTCCAGTTGATACATGAGATTGAATGCCTCGCCCGCACTCGGGCCGCAGGTGAGCAGGCCGTGGTTTTCGAGGATCATCGCATCGTGCCCGCCGAGGTCGGCGACCAGGCGCGCACGCTCCGCCAAGTCAATTGCCGGGCCTTCGTAGGCGTGATAGGCGAGGTGGCCGACGAAGCGCATGCCGGTCTGCGTCAGCGGCAACAAGCCGCATTTCATCGCGGCCACCGCCATGCCGGCGCGGGTGTGGGTGTGAATCACGCATTTCACGTCGTGCCGTGCCTTGTGGATGGCGCCGTGGATGACGTAGCCGGATTTGTTGATGCCGTAGCTTGTGTCAGGGGTCGACAGAATGTTGCCCTCGACATCAATCTTGACCAGGCTCGATGCCGTGATCTCCTTGTAAAGCAGACCGTACAGGTTGATCAACAGATGTTCGGTGCCGGGGATGCGCAGGGTGATGTGGTTGTAGGTCAGGTCGGTCATGCAATAGGCATCGACAAGGCGGTAACAGGCAGCAAGGTCGAGCCGTGCTTGCCATTCATCGGCAGAGACTTCGTCGCGGATGCAGCGAAAGTCAGTCGAGTAATTGGGGAGGGGAGCATTCATGGAAATCCTCTTGATGTGTCGCCAATGCGGACTCGCGCAGTATCGATGCCTTATACTTTTCCGAGTCTCTCACAATTTCCCGAAAGTTCTGTTCATGATGACGTTCAGCACGTGGCAACCTGGCCTTTTTGCCGGAGTGACATCATGACCAGTTCCCGTTCGCACGGCTTGGCGCTGCATGCGTTGATCGGCGCATTGGCGGCACTGATGCCGCACTCGCCGGTGCTCGCTGCCGACCCTTACCCGTCGCGTCCGGTACGCCTTGTGATTCCTTTCCCGCCCGGTGGCAGCAACGACGTGGTCGGCCGCCTGATCGCCCAACAACTCTCTACGCGCCTCGGCCAGCAGGTGGTGCCCGACAACCGCGCCGGCGCGGGCGGCATGATCGGCACCGACTCGGTGGCCAAGGCCGAGGGCGATGGCTACACGGTTTTGTTTGCCTCGTCCGCGTTTGCTGCAAACAGTTCGCTCTACAAACTACCCTACGACCCGTCCAAGGCGTTTGCGCCGGTCGCGATGATCGCGGCCGGGCCCAACGTGCTTGCGGTGGCAGGTGGCTTCCCGGCCAATTCGGTCAGGGAGTTGATCGCGATGGCGCGCGTCAAGCCGGGTGCGCTCAATTACGCCTCGGCTGGTATAGGCAGTTTTCAGCACCTTGGCGGAGCATTGTTTGTGAGCATGGCCAAAGTCGACATCGTGCATGTGCCGTTCAAGGGCGGCGGCCCGGCAATGGTCGATGTCACCGCCGGCAACACGCAGATGATGCTGTCCTCTCTGGTGCAAACGCTGCCGCTGATCAAGGCTGGCAAGTTGAAGGCCCTTGGTGTGGGCGGCTCGCGGCGCTCTTCCACTCTTCCAGAAGTACCGACGCTTGCAGAATCCGGGTTGCCGGGTTACGACGCCATCAACTGGTGGGCGCTGATGGTGCCCGCCGCTACGCCGGTTGACGTCGTTGCGCGCCTGCACCGCGAGATCACTGCGATTCAGCGTGCGCCCGAGGTGGTCAAGCGATTTGAGTCTGAAGCGGTGGAGGCGGTGCAAATGAGTACGCCGCAATTTGCCAAATACATCAGCGAAGAAACTGTCAAGTGGGCGCGCGTGGTGCGCGAGGCCGGGATCACCGCGCAATAGTGGCCGCGCTTCAGCGCAACACCTGGACCAGATTGTGAAAGTCATCGGTCCATGCCTTGGTACCGGGTTTGGACGGCAGCTCTTGTGAGACCTCCTTGATCTTAGGGTGCTCCAGCGTCGCTTTCGACTTTGACAGCAATATCCAGTCGCTCGAGGTGTGGCCGGTCTCATAGACGATCACGCCGTGAAAGCCGTGCTTGATCGCCAGTTCGCGTATCACCGGCGCGAGATCGAGAAATCGGTTTGAGACATGAATCGCCAAAACAGCATCCGGCTTCAAGTGCCGTTCATAGGCAGTGAAGGCTTCGCTGGTGATGAGGTGGGCAGGCACTGAGTCACTGGAGAAGGCATCCATCGCCAACAGGTCATAGCCCTGTGCGGCTTCGCGCTCGATGGCGAGGCGCCCGTCACCGAGCACCACGTCAATCCTGGCCGGCGAGTCGGCCAGATAGGTAAATTGGTGCTTGGCGATGTCAAGAATCATCGGATTGATTTCGTACATGCGCCAATGATCCTGCTTGCGCGCATACACGCTCACTGCACCGGCACCGAGCCCCAGAATGCCCACCTTGGCACTCGGCAAATCGTACTTTGCGGTAAGCGCCCGGCCAATGCCCGAGCCACTGCCATAGTAGCGGGTGGCGGCGCGGCGGTATTCAGGTGAAAGAAACTGTTCGCCATGGTTGATCACTCCGTGCACCAGCACGCGGCTGTGCTGATCGTCACCTTGGAAACCGTACTCCTTGACTCGCAGCACGGTGTAAAAATTGCGGCCTGTGAATACCGCGTCTCTGCCTGACTGATAAGTTTGCGTGATGGTGACGCCCACACCGCCGATCACCAGAACCCCGGCACAGGCAATGGCGATACGGTCTTTCGATGGCAGCACGCGCACCAACAAGAGCAATGCGGCGAGCGTCAGGCCGAGTTCGAATTCGTAATAGGCGGGTAGCGTAAGCGGGGCGACAATGCCGACAAGAGTGGCTCCTACTGCGCCTCCCAGGGCGATCATCAGGTAGAACCGGGTGAGATAGCGTGGTGCCGGTTTGATCAGGGTCAGCTCGCCATGGCAGAACATGCAGACCACAAACAGCCCCGTGAAGAACAGGCCAATCTGAAACTTGAGTGCAAATTTCAGATCAGGCGTTACCAGGGTTGCCCCCATCGCGGCCAACCAGAAGCCTGCTGCAATCATGAAGGCCTTGCGCTTGTACCAGCCCTGACCATCGAAACACAGGATGAAGGTAAGCAGGTAAAGCGCGAGCGGCACCACCCAAAGCATCGGTATCGATGAAATGTTTTGGGTGACGTGGTTGGAGATGCCGAGCAACAGGATTGACCCGGTGGCGGAGAGGACGCACCACAGCATCTGGGCGCCCACCGAGGGTGGTGGTTCGACGGCAGCGGCGCTACTCACTGCCGTGGATTCCATCGATGCGCCTTCGACGGTCACGCCGCCGGTGCCGTTCGACGCGGCTGCATCAGCGTTCGCGCGCGTTGCTGCATGCGCGCTGCGAAATGCGCACGCAATAGCCAGCAGCACAAACACGCCGTACAACCCCGACCAGATCCACGCCTGGTGCTTGACGCCGATCGCCGGCTCAATCAGGAACGGATACGACAACAGCGCAAGCATCGACGCCACGTTTGAAAGTGCAAACAGCCGGTAGGGGTTGACGCCGGGGTGGGCGCGCGCAAACCAGGTCTGCACCATCGGGCTGGTGGTCGAGAGCATCACGTAAGGTGCGCCAATTACGCCCACGAGCAAGGCGAGGATGCCAAGAATCGGGCTGGCGTCGCCGGCGGGCTTCCATGTCTCTCCCGCAATCACCGGCAGCACGGCGCAACTGCCCAGCAACAGGGCGGTGTGCAACCAAGCTTGCTTCCTTGGCGCAAGCTTGCGCGCAATCAGGTCGGGGTAGGCATAACCCACAAGCAGTGCCGACTGAAAGAACACCAGGCAAGTGGTCCACACGCCGGCCGCACCGCCAAACCAAGGCAGGATCTGCTTGGCGATCATCGGCTGGACCAGAAACAACAGGAAGGCGGAAAGAAAAACGGTGGCGGCGAACAAAGGCATGGGAATGGGTGTTCGATGAGGGTGGGCGAAGCTCGATCAAAAGGCGACGCGCCAGCGCGCAAGTGATGGCGAAGCCGACCATGAAAGCGGGCGATTATAGGCAGCGTTGCCCAGGGGATGAGGTGAAGGGATTGAGCGCGCAGATTTGTCATCGCCAAGCAGCCTCAGCGCGCGGCGGAAGTGGCGATAGCATCTGGTGTGCAACAGTGCGATCCAGCGTGCAGCACTGGCATTGCGATATCGTAAGATGAACAGTCATGGCAGTCACCTGCGCCGTAAGTGCACCCGCAGCCTCAGGAGTTCTACTTGAATCCGGTCTACTCCCTCGCCGTTGACATTGGCGGTACCTTCACCGATATCGTATTGCGCGGCTCGGATGGCTCCCTTACCGTCGACAAGACGCTGACCACGCCCAAAAGTCTGCTCGACGGATTTTTTGCCGGCGTGCACGCAGTGCTGGGCAAGGCCGGGCTCGGGCCGGCTGACATCAACGGTGTAGTCGTGCATGCCACCACGGTGGTGACCAATTCCCTGATCGAACGCAAGGGGCAGGCGACTGCGCTTTTGGTCACCGAAGGTTTTTGCGATGTGCTGTCGATACGCAACGAGCACCGCTACGAAATGTACGATCCACAGATTGAGTTTCAGCCACCACTGATTCCGCGCGAGCTCACCTTTGGCGTACCCGAGCGTATTTTCGCCGACGGTACTGTCAGTAGCGTGCCCGACCCGGTGGCGCTGAACAAGCTGGTCGATCAACTTGAAGCTGCGCAAGTGACCTCGGTTGCCGTCTGTCTGCTCAATAGTTACACCAACCCAGCCAACGAGCGTGCCGTAGCCGCCGTGCTGCACCAGCGCATGCCGGCGTTGTTCGTCTCCCTGTCATCCGATGTTGCGCCGCAAATCCGCGAATACCCGCGCGCGTCGACCACCGCAATCAACGCCTATACGATGCCGCTCGCGCTGCCTTATCTGCGTGCACTTGCGGAGCGCCTCAAAGCCGAGCAGTTTGTCAATGAACCGCTGATCATGCTCTCATCCGGTGGCATCATTGGCGTCGAAGTGGCCGGGCGCAATCCGGTACGTATGATCGAGAGTGGCCCGGCAGCCGGTGCATTGGCAGCCAGCCATTACGCAGAAGTTCTCGGACTCGACCGCCTGATGTCGTTTGACATGGGCGGCACCACCGCCAAGGCTTGCCTGATTGAAGACTGCAAGCCGCTGGTCACGGGCATGTTCGAAGCCGACCGCAAATACCGCTTCAAGGAAGGCAGCGGCATGCCGGTCACGATCCCGTCGATCGACATGATTGAAATCGGCGCCGGTGGCGGCAGCATTGCTCACGTGGATGACCTGGGTCTCCTCAAGGTTGGTCCCGAGAGCGCCGGTGCCGAACCCGGGCCAGCCTGCTACGGGCGTGGCGGCCTGCAGCCGACGGTGACTGATGCCGATCTCGTGCTCGGTCTGCTCGATGCCGGCAATTTTCTGGGCGGTGACATGCCCCTCGATTTGCCTGCTGCCGAGTCTGCCATGGCGCGCCTGGGCCGCGAACTCGGCGCGGGTGCGCGCGAAACGGCGCGCGGCATCTACCGCATCGTGGCCGAGGCAATGGCCGGCGCCACGCGCGCGCATGCCACTGACCGCGGGGTCGACTATCGCGGCCTGCACCTGTTTGCGTTTGGCGGCGCCGGTCCGGCGCATGCCTGCGAAGTGGGCGCCCTGCTGGGGAGTACTTCAGTGATCTTTCCGCCGCATGCCAGCGTGCTGTCGGCATTTGGCACACTGGTCACGCCGGTGCGGCTCGACCTGGTGCGCAGCGCCTTGGGTCTGCTTGACGCGATTGACTGGTCACGTACCGAACGCCTGTTTGCCGACATGGCCGATGAAGGCCTGACCGCGCTTACCAATGCGGGTTGTTCGCGCGATCAGGTCAGCATGCATTTCGGCGCCGACCTGCGCTATTTCGGCCAGCAGAATGAGGTGGGTGTGACGTTCGCGTTTGACCCGCGTACCAGCCGCGACGCAAAATTGATCCGGGCCGATTTCGAACGTGCCTATCTGGCGCAATACGGTTTCAACCCGTCCCACGTGCCGATCGAAATTGTCAGCTGGCGCCTGACCGTGCGCGGGCCGCTGATTCCCTTTCACGCTCCGGCCTTCGCTGCGCGGGCATCGGCGACGGTACCCTTCCATACTCGCCCGGTGCATCTGTGGGGCGACGATCAGGCGGTGCCGGTGTACGTGCGCGCAGCCCTGGTTGCGGGCCAGGCATTGGAAGGTCCGGCCATTATCGAGGAGCGCGAAACCACCATCGTGATTCCCCCCGGCTGGCATACCAGCGTGGATCGGGTAGGCTGCGTCATCGCCACCTTGCATAAAGCAGCTTGAGACAGGAAGCACGACATGACCAAAAAACTCGATGGCATCGAACTGGAAATTCTCTGGTCCAACCTGATCGGCATCGTCAGTGAACAGGCGAAGGCGCTGCAGCGCATTGCCTTCTCGCCGATTGTGCGCGAGGCGGGCGACCTGGCCAGTGCCTTGTTTGATGCGCGCGGGCGCATGGTTGCGCAGGCCAATACCGGTACGCCAGGCCACATCAATTCCCTTGCCGTGGCGGGCGGCCATCTGCACCGGCGCTTTGAAGGCAAGCTGGTGGCGGGGGATGTGGTGATCACCAACGACCCCTGGATGTCGGCCGGGCATTTTTTTGACATCACGCTGATGACCCCGATCTTCAAGGAGGGGCGCCTGATCGGCTACGTCGGCTCGACGATTCATCACACCGACATCGGCGGCTACGGCATCGGCGCCGGTGCACGCGATGTGCACGAGGAAGGTTTGTGGATTCCGCCGCTCAAGTTCTACGATGCCGGCGTCGCCAATGCCACGCTGCACGACATCATCCGCCACAACGTGCGCACGCGCGACCACGTGTTCGGCGATCTGGCCGCGCAAGTGTCGTGCGGGGCGGCGGGCAGCGAGCGCCTCGTGGCGATGTGCACACGCTATGGGCTCGACGATATCGAAACCCTGTCGGATGAAATCATCCGACGCTCCGAGGAAGCCACGCGCGCCGCGATCCGCAAACTGAAGCCGGGTACCTATCACGGCGAATCACAATTCGATGTGCCGGGTGGCGAGATCATCACTCTCAAGACGGCCGTCACGATCGATGCGGTGGCGGGTGATCTGCTGATCGACTTTGCCGGCAGTTCGCCGGCGAGTACCAGCGGCATCAACGTGGTGATGAATTACACCCACGCCTATGCCACCTTCGCGATTCGCAGTTGCCTCAACCCCGACCTGCCCAACAATCATGGCTCGCTTGCGCCCATTCGCTTGACCGCACCCAAGGGGTCGATCGTCAACTGTGAGTACCCGTCGCCGGTGAACGCACGTCACGTGGTCGGCATGTATGTACCGATGCCGATTCTCAAGGCGCTCTACCAGGTGATGCCAGAACGCGTGCTGGCCGAAGGCGCTGGTGCGGTGTGGACCTTTCAGGTACAGGGCAAGGGTGCCGACGGCGCGCCGTTCACCTCGTCGATGTTCAACTATTCGGGCGGCATGGGCGCGCGACTTACCAAACCGGGCCCGTCAGCGACCTGTTATCCGACTGGCGTGGCCGCAGTACCGGTCGAGATTCTGGAAGCAGCGATGCCGATTGTGTTCGACCGCAAGGAATTGCGGCCCGACAGCGGCGGCGCGGGCAGAATGCGTGGCGGCGATGGTCAATTGATCCAGTTTCGCATGC
>JANLTL010000711.1:0-5918 GCA_031362905.1 Burkholderiales bacterium
CACAACCTCGCGCCCTACAGTTTTTTCAACGCCATGGGCGACCGCCCGCCGCTGGTGATGTTCTCATCCTCGGGCCGCAAGGACTCGCTGCGCAACATCGAAGAGACTGGCGAATTCACCTGCTCCATCGCCACCTACGAACTGCGCGACCAGATGAACCTGAGCTCCGCGCCGGTCACGCGCGGCGTCGATGAATTTGCGCTCGCCGGCCTCACGCCCGCGCCATCGCAACACGTGAAGGTGCCGCGCGTCGCCGAAAGTCCTGCAGCGTTTGAGTGCAAGGTATGGAAGGTGATTGACCTGCCCGCGCCCGAAGGCCAAACCCAGACCGGCATCATCGGCATCGTGGTGGGCGTCTACATCGACGACCGCTTCATCCGCGACGGCCTCGTCGATCTTGGCGCCATGCGCCCGATTGCACGGCTGGGTTACATGGACTACGCGGTGATCAATGCCGACAGCATCTTCTCGCTCAACCGCCCAAACGTGAGCGCCGACGGCAAGAGCGCGCAAGTGGTGGCGGGGGAATGGGATGGGGTGTATCGGTAGGAATTTGAAATGCCATGCCGTTGAAACCGGCTCCTGGAGCCAATGTTGGCGGCATGTGCGCCGGGAACCGCTCCTGGAGCGGCTGTCAGGGCAGCGTCTGACATGGAAATCGGCTACGCGCGCAATTCGGCCAGCAAGTCCGGATGCTTGTCGAGCAACCGGAACAGCAACATGGTGGATTTGTGGGGCTGCGTTTTGCCGCGCTCGTACTCGCTGAAGGCGTTGACGCCGCCGCCGAACATGCGCCCGGCCTCGGCTTGCTTGAGTCCGAGTTTTTTGCGGATCGACCGCAACTCAGCAGCGCGGCGCGTCGTGACTCTTGCGCGCAAAGAGGTTAGCGCTGCGCTGTATCTGTCTGCATCGCCGGTGCCCTTAACGAACTCTATCTCGCCACACACCGGGCAATGCCATCCTCGAAGCGCTCGCACCGTCGTTCGAAGCCCCTCAATGGTTTCAGTGATGTCGCGCGTGCCAAATTGCAGCAGCGTGCCGTCGTCGCAGTTGAGACAGTAGGCCGGTTTGCGCATGCTATTTCTCCTTGAATTGAATCACCACCGCGCCGTCTTGCAGAGTGAGTTTGATGTATGCCGTCTTCCCGTTCGGACAAGGCGCGTGATACACGTCTTGCCACACCCGATGGTCCATTTGCGTCGTCATGCTTTTGTGCAGCATGCTGCGCAGCAGACCCAACACCACGCTGCGCGCCTCGGAAAAACTCAGGCCCATGACGTCAATTTCGCGCCGCGCCAAGCGGGTGAACGCCGAGGTGCCTGAACTGGAAACGACTTCCTTGATTGCCGTCAGGTCGTAATGGGCAACATGTTTCTCCATAGAGTGAATGATAACGGATTCCGTTAGTGGTGGCGATATTACGCACGGCATCCATCGAGCAAGGCGTGACCATGCGTCACCGCCTGAGCCGGGTATTTTTCCGCCATTCCCAGGGCGGGGCCGGGCTGCCTGCAATCCACAATCCGCGCAATTGCAACCGGGCCTCAACTTCGGCTTGTTCGTAGGCGGCACGATCCTCGACTGATTGCTCTGAAGGCCAAGAATCTGTTGGTGGGCGCTTGAAATTGTTTGAGTGGTCCTCTGTGATCCGCTCCCAGAGCCGATTTCAGCGCCATGTGCTCTGAAATTCGCATCCAGAGCGGCTCTCCGGGCACCTTGGCCTCGAATTTCTGCTCCTGCGTTCCTGAAGCATCGATTAGTCGAGCATCCGCCCCAACCACTCCCGCACATTCCGCACTCTTCCATTGAGCGCGAACGCATCAGCGAATGCATCAACAAACTGCCGAAGCGGCCTGCAGCGCCGGTACAATCAAACCTTCTCAATCCGCAGGAGGGCTGAGCGATGGACACCACTCTCAACATTGCTGCACGCCGGGGCAGAACCCCGGCTGAGCGCAAGACAGCCGACGATAAAGCCGAGCGCGAGGCGGACTTGGCGTTTCTGGCGCGCCAGAAAAAGCGCGGACCGACTGATCCCAAAGACGCCATTCCCTGGAGCGTCGTCAAAAAGCGCAATGGGCTATAAGGTTCAATTCGCGGCCACTGCGGAACGGCAATTTGGCAAACTGGACAAGCCGGTACAGCGGCGCATCGAAAGCCTTGTAGAACGCATCGAATCCCTTGCGGATCCGCGTACCATCGGCGAGGCTCTGCACGGCGACACGCTGGGCGAATACTGGAAATACCGCGCAGGCGATTGGCGCCTTCGTGCCTCGATTCATGACAAGCTTGTGTTGATCGAAGTGGTGGAGATACTGCACCGCTCCAAGGCGTATTAGCTACGTTGACGCCAATACCCGCCCCAACCACCCGCGAATATCCCGCACCTCCTCCATCGCGAGCGAATGCTCCATCGGATATTCCTTCCATTCGATGGCATAGCCAAGCTGCTTGAGTTGATCGCGCGATGCGGTTGCGCGCGCGATGGCGATCATCGGGTCGTGGGTGCCGTGCGCCATGAAGATCGGCAGGTCTTGGTGCGCTGAAACCATCTCGGCTGCCACGGTGGAGGCGATGGGCAGGTAGCTGGAGAGCACCATCAGGCCGGCCAGGCGCTCCTTGTGACGCAGCCCCGTTTGCAGGGTGATGGCGCCGCCCTGCGAGAAGCCGGCGAGGACGATGCGTTTGGCCGGGATGCCGCGCGCGACTTCGTTGGCGATCAGTTTTTCGCACTCGGTCTGGCTCGCGCGCAAACCTGCTTCGTCTTCCTGGCGCATGAGGTCGACCATCTTGATGTCGTACCAGGCGCGCATTACCATGCCGTTGTTGATGGTGACCGGGCGCATCGGCGCGTGCGGGAAGATGAAGCGCACGCCGGCTTCGAGGCCCGGCAGTTTGTTGATCTCCAGTTCCTTGACGACGGGGACGAAATCGTAGCCGTCGGCGCCGAGCCCGTGCATCCAGATTACGCTGGCGACGGGGGCGGGGCCGGTGGCGACTTCGACGCATTCGAGCAACGCGCTCATCTTGGTTTCCTGGTTGGTTTTGTGATGGCTTGTGGGTGAGGCTTGCTGGTGAGTCTTGATGGGGGCTTGCCGGCAGGCATCATGCGGGCTTGCGTTTGAGCGGCAGTGTGTCGCGTGCGCGCACGGCTGTCTTTGGGCGGAAGGATTTGCAGACTGCCTCGTCGGTTTCGATGTACGGCCCGCCGATCAGGTCGATGCAATAGGGCACCGCAGCGAAGATGCCGCCCGCGACCAGCGCACCCTCCTTGTCGCGCAGGCCTTCGAGGGTTTCCTTGATGGCTTTCGGCTGACCCGGCAGATTGACGATGAGGGCGCCTGATGGCCGCTCTGCGCGGCCGGCATCCGCCGGGTGATAGCGGATCACGGCGGTCTGCCGCGACAGGATCGCAGTGGGGACGAAGCGCAAGCTGATCTGACGCATTTGTTCACCGAAGCCGGGCATTTCCTTGTGCGCCACTGCAAGCGTGGCTTCGGGCGTGACATCGCGCAGCGCCGGGCCCGTGCCGCCAGTGGTGAGGACGAGGTCACAGCGTTCCGTGTCGACGAGTTCGATCAGGGTTTTCTCGATGATGTCCTGTTCGTCGGGAATCAGGCGTTCAACATAGGCGCACGCTGTGAGCAGGGCCCCGTCCAGCCAGGCTTTAAGGCCGGGCAGACCTTCATCGCTATAAACGCCGCTCGACGCACGATCACTGGCAGAGATGAGGCCTACTTTGAGCGGGCGGTCGAGCAGGTTCATTTGGAGTGTGCTTTGCTCTTTTTCGCGACGGCGCCGGGTGGGGTTAGGTCTACCGTCAGGCCTACGTCTGGCGTGACGCTGGCATCCGCCGGCTCAGATACGACAGTCTGCGCTGCCTCGCCGGTCCCGCTCGCTCGACGGGCATCCATCGCATCGCGCACAAACTGGTAAATCTTGCGAAAGTCGCGTGGCGGCTTGTTCTGAGCCTGCTCCTTTTGCGCATTGCGAGTCATGGTGCGCAGTTGTTGCAAGTCGGTCTGGCGAAAATCGTTGGCGAACAAGGCGAAGGCGTCGGCGTCTTTCAACAAGCGCTCGCGCCAGCGCTCGGCCAGATGCATGTCGGCAATTTCCTGTTTCGAGGTGCCGGCAAATTTTTCGAGTGCAGCGCGGATCGGCTCGGGGTCGATGCCGCGCATCAGTTTGCCGATCAGTTGCAGGTGGCGGCGCTTGCCCTCGTGGGCGGTGATGCGCGCGGTTTCGATCAGTGCGTCCTGCAGTTTTTCGGGCAAGCCAAGCGATTCAATCTTGTCGCGCGAAAGTTCAGCCACTTTCGCGCCGAGGTCTTGCGCTGCCGTGCTGTCGCGTTTTTTTTGCGACTTGCTGGGACGGTCACCGTAGTCAAAATCATCGTGCTCCGACTTGGTGGGATCAATCAAGGTGCCGCGCGCGTGGGTGTTGGTCACTGGACAAGTCCGTCGTGGAAGGGGTGGCAGGCGAGCGTGGCGGCGCTGGCGCTGCAACCTATAATTATAGGTTCGTCTCTCCGTCTGCTCTCATGTCCACTCCCCGTTTCTCGTTTTCCCCCGATCAATTGCGCAGCATGTCAGCCGAGGTTCTCGCGCAGGCCAAAGCACAGGGCGCGACTGCAGCCGAAGTCGAAATTTCCGAAGGTGTCGGCCTTTCGGTCTCTGTGCGCAAAGGCGAGGTTGAGACGATTGAACACAATCGCGACAAGGGAGTGTCGGTCACGGTCTACATCGGCCAACGCAAAGGCTTTGCGAGCACTTCCGATTTTTCGCCTGCCGCACTCAAGACCACAGTGGAAGCCGCACGCAATATTGCGCGCTTCACTGCCGAAGATGATTGTGCCGGACTGGCTGACCCGGCCCTGCTCGCCACCGACGTGGCCGATCCGCATCTGCTTTACTCCTGGGATGTCGACGTGCCGCGCGCCATCGAGATCGCACGCGAGACTGAGGCTGCGGCGCTCAATGTCAGCCCGATGATCCGCAATTCCGAAGGTGCGAGCGTATCGGCGCAGCAATCACAGTTTGTCTATGCCAACAGCCACGGTTTTACCGGCGGTTACCCCTCTTCGCGTCACTATGTGTCGTGCTCGGTGATCGCCGCCAAGTCAGCGCGCGCCAAAAACGCCATGCAGCGCGACGACTGGTACGCATCGGCACGCGATCCAAACGATTTTCCGGCGAGCGCAGCCATCGGTGACTACGCCGCGCGCCGTGCGCTGGCGCGCATCGGCAGCCGCCGCATCTCGACGCGCCAGTGCCCGGTGTTGTTTGAAGCGCCGCTGGCAACGGGTCTGGTGGGCTCGCTGGTGGCGGCGGTGAGTGGCGGCAGCCTCTATCGCAAGACCACGTTTCTGCTTGACGCGCTTGGAAAGCAGGTGTTTCCGAAAAACATCACCATCACGGAAGACCCGAACGTGCGCAAGGGATTCGCCAGCGGCCCGTTTGACGGCGAGGGTGTGGCCACGCACAAGCGCGACATTGTGCGCAACGGCGAGTTGAAAGGATATTTTCTCGGCAGCTACTCGGCGCGCAAACTCGGCATGGTGACCACCGGCAACGCCGGTGGCAGCCACAACCTGGTATTGCAGCCGACCGTGCGCGACGATTTTGCCGCGATGCTTAAACGCCTGGGCACTGGTTTGCTGGTGACCGATCTGATCGGTCAAGGCGTCAACATGACCACCGGCGACTATTCGCGCGGCGCGGCGGGCTTCTGGGTGGACCAGGGGGAGATCGTGCATCCGGTAGAGGAGATCACGATTGCCGGCAACCTCAAGGACATGTATCTTGACATCGGTGCAGTGGGAAGTGATCTCATCACGCGTGGCAGCACAACGACCGGCTCGGTGTTGATCGGGCGCATGACGGTAGCTGGAGCGTAATGGAGGCCAGGGGTCGGTGGCG
>JANLTL010000735.1:0-19901 GCA_031362905.1 Burkholderiales bacterium
GTCATGTCTTGCGCGAGCATGACTTCGAGTTCCTGGCGCAGGCTGTCGAGGTAGAGCACCTGGCGCATCATCGCGCGCTCGGCCTCACGCAATTCCGACACGCGCGATTCGAGCGTGTCGGTGGCGAGGTGGATGCGCTTGACCGAGTCGAGGCGCCGCCGCAGTTGCTGCTGACGCTCCTTCACCTGCCCCTCGAGTGGGCTCAGTACCGCCCTGATCCAGCCCTCGGCATCGCGATTGGCGATCTCGAACGCGGCCTGAATACGCGCCGCAATCACCGAAAAAAACTGGCGCGTCAGCGTTTTTTCGTAACTGGTGATCAGCGACAGTGCGCCGAAGCGCTTTTTGAAGCTGGCTTCAACCCGGTCGAGCTCCTTCAGGTAACGCAGCATCGAGTAGGGTGCCGGCGCAGCAATGCGCAAGCCGAACTCGGTAGAGAATTTCTTGTACATCGCCGTCATCATGGTGGCGATGTCGGCAACCACGGCGTCGGCATTTCCCAGCAGGGTGCGATTGTGGCCAAAAAAGTTGCGCATCGCGTCGAGCACGCCGGTGGAAAATTTGGCGTTTTGCATTGCTTCGTGGGTTTTCTTTACCTGTTCGCGGTAGGCATCCATCCCGAGGTGCTTGAACAGCGCATTGGTCTGGTCGGCCATCACGTTGCGCGTGGCCGAGAACTGCAGCAGGCTCTTGTCGAACACCTGCTTCTCGGCCGATACGCGCGCCAGCATCTGCTGCATCACGGCTTCATTCTTGCCCGACAGCCCTTCGAGTTCGGCCAGTTGTTCCTTGACGCTGTTGGCGCGCGCGCCGCACAGCGATTGCGCCGAACGGATGACGTCGTTCATCTCGGCTGAGACAAATTCGCGCACGATGTCCTGCTTGGCCGGGATGAGGTCAAGTGACAGCGCTTCCTCCAGCTGCAGGAGGCGGCTGCGCGCCAGCAGTTTGGCGTCGCCATGCACCTTGGCGACCAGGCCTTTTTGCGCCGAAATCGGAAACACCTGCGTCGACGGCAGTCCGAGAGAGCGCGCGACACCGGCTACCTGGCGTGCGATTTCACTGTCGATTTCCTTCTCGGTCTTGAGATCATCCCACTGGCTGTCAATCTTGTTGAGCACCACGAGGCGCGCGCGTCCGCCGCCGTCACCGATGCCTATGTGGTCGCGCCAGATCTGGATATCCGATTTGGTCACGCCCGTGTCTGCGCCCAGCACAAACAGCACCGCGTGCGCATTGGGGATCATGTTGAGCGTGAGCTCGGGCTCGGAGCCAATCGCATTGAGACCGGGCGTGTCCAGAATCACCAGGCCCTGCGCCAGCAGCGGGTGTGGAAAGTTGATCACGGCGTGGCGCCATGCAGGAATTTCGACGTTGCCCTGCGCATCAATGCCGGCCTTGTGGTCAGGGTCGCTGGGGTCGAACAGGCCGTATCCCTGCGCCACCGCCACCGGCACGTGTTTGACTTCGCTCACATGCTTGAAGGCTTCGAGCATCGCATCGCCCGAGCTGGTGTCGAGCGGATGCACCGTCCATTCGTCGGGGTATTGCTTGAATTCCGACACGCCGGCCGCGCTCGCGCGTGACTCGATCGGCAACAAGCGCAGGGCCGATGCCTGCTTCTCGTCATACATCAACTCGGTGGGGCACATGGTGGTGCGCCCGGCTGAGGAAGGCAGGATGCGGCGCCCGTAATCGGCAAAGAAAATCGCGTTGATGAGTTCTGATTTGCCGCGTGAAAATTCGGCAACAAAGGCAATCGACAGCTTGTCGTCTGTCAGCCGTTCGAGCACCCGCGCCACGCGCGCCGCGCCTTGGGCATCGGCGAGGTTATGGTCAGTGGCCCACTCGCGGTAACGGCCAATGGTCTGCCCGAGCGCAAAGCGCCACGAACTGTACAGCTGGAAACGCTCGACCAGGTTGATGCCATTCATGGGGATTGTGCGGATTGTGCGGGTTGTGCGGATGGTGCCGTGAGGAGTTGCGCGCTGGCGGGCGGTGGATCAGCGCCATGCCAGTGTCATTATTGCATGGTCGAAAAGTCAGACAAATGTTGCCGTGAACGCTGCGCCTGGTGTCCGGTGTCCGCGGTCCGGGAGCGGTCGCGCCGCGCATCACTTCTGGCAGCGCGCACAATAAAACGTCGAGCGCTGCCCTTGCCGCAGCGCGCGCACCGGCGCAGCGCACAGGTGGCAAGGCAGGCCTTCCCGGCCATACACAAAATACTCAAGCTGAAAATAACCAGGCGCGCCGTCGCTGCTGAAGTCGCGCAGGGTGCTGCCGCCCTTGTTGATCGCCTCGCCCAGCACCGAGATGATCTCCCGTGCCAAGGTCGCATAGCGCAGACGGCTGATGCGCCCTGCCGCGGTGGCAGGGTGGATGCGCGCGCGAAACAGCGCCTCGGAAGCGTAGATGTTGCCCACGCCGACCACGACATCACCCGCGAGCAGGAAAGGTTTTACCGCCGCCCTGCGCCCGCGCGAACCCTGATACAGGGTCTCGCCATCGAACTGGCCGTCGAGCGGCTCTACCCCCAACCTTGCGAGCAGGGCATGTCCGAGCACCGGCCCGCGCGTAGCGGGGTGCCACAACACCGCGCCGAAGCGGCGCGGGTCATGCAGGCGCAATGTGGTGTTGGCAGTGGCAAGATCGACATGCTCGTGTTTGCGCGGCGGCGTGCCGGGCGCGACAAAGCGCAGGCTGCCCGACATTCCCAGATGCACGATGAGCCAGCCGACAGCCTTGGTAGGTTCGGTGGCTAAGGTGGCTGCGGTGGCCGCAGTGACCTTGGCGACTCTCGTCCCGGCGCTGACTGTTTCCCGCTGCGCGCGCGCGCATTCGATCAAAAGATATTTGCCACGCCGTCCAACGTGCGTCACGATCAGGTCCTTGAGCGTGTCTTCCAGGCCCGCCGGCACTGGCCAGCGCAGGCTGCGGTTGCGCACCACGGCGGCAGTCAAGGCGTGGCCTTCGAGGCGGGGCGCAATGCCGCGCCGGGTGACTTCTACTTCGGGCAGTTCGGGCATAGTAGTATTGTGCTGGCGGAAACCTGTTCGACGACTGTTGCATGGCTGTTGCACGGTGAGGCGGGTGACTATACAGGGTGCAGGCTGTCGCCTGGCGACTGCGCATCCTGTGCTGTGACGCCTCCTTTGCTGCTTCTACCGCCTGTAGCGCCGCTGCGGTCTTGCATCTGTATTCCCGCCTTCGCCGTATCCTCTGTTGACTGTCCGGACCCAACGCCATGAAGCTGCACCCGTTCCCCCTTCTTTGTGCCGTGATGTGTGCGGCGCTCCTGGGCGCTTGCGCCCAGACCACGCCGCGACCCACTGCCAATGTGCCCGCAGCGCCCGGCGCCAGTGTGGTCCAGGCGGATGGCAACGAGGCAGGCGAAGCGCAAGCGAAGCCGCGCGTGCCGCGCCGCGGCATGTTCCGCGAAGCCGACGGCACGAACCGTCAGGTCCCGTTGCCGCAGGTGGAGTTGACCCCGTCGATGCTGTACGAGTTGATCGCCGCCGAGATCGCCGGGCAACGTGGCGCCGGTGCCGTGTCGCTGGCCAAATATCTGGAGCTGGCGCGCCGCACCCGAGATCCGCGCCTCGCACAGCGCGCGGCTGAAATCGCCTTTTTCGAACGCAACAACGCGCGCGCCCTGGAAGCCGCCGAGCTTTGGTACGACATCGACCCCGCCAGCCTTGATGCCAGCCAGACCTTGAGTGGGCTGTTGATCAACGCCGGTCGCGCCGACGAAGCCCTGCCGCATCTGGAGCGGCTGCTTGGCGCAGAGACGACCAATGTGTCCGAGGGTTTTTTGCAACTCAATCGCTTGTTGGCGCGCAACACCGACCGCAAGGCGACGCTGTCGATTGTGCAGCGCCTGGCGGCGAAACATCCGCAAATCGCCGAATCGCATGGCGCCATCGCACAGGCCGCGTCGAACGCTGGTGAGGATGAGCTGGCCATCAAGTCGGCACGTGCGGCAGTGGCGCTCAAGCCCAATTGGGAATTTCCTGCCCTGCTCGCCGCGCAGCACCTGGGCAAGCGCTCTGCCGCCGAAGCGTCAGCCGAACTTTCTGCCTTCGTGCTGCGCAACCCCAGTGCCACCGAAGCGCGCATTGCGTTGGCGCGTTCGCTGATCGCAGAAAAAAAATACACCGAGGCCCTGGTTGAATTCAAGCGTGTCGAAGCGGCAGCGCCGGATAACCCCGACGTACTCTATGCCCTTGGCCTGCTCGCCCTTGACTCAAAGGATTACCCGGCGGCCGAGACCTACCTCAAAAAGATACTCACACTTGAACCACGCGACCGCAACCTGGTGCTGCTGTATCTGGCGCAGGTGAACGAGGAACAAAAGCGTTATCCGGCGGCACGCGAGTGGCTTGCACAGGTGGCGCGGGGCGATCACTATTTCAATGCGCAAAGCCGCATCGCCAACGCGCTCGCCCGCGATGGCAAGTTGGACGAGGGGCGCGCCCACTTGCAGACGGTGGTGACGGTCAACAACCAGCAGCGCGTGCAGATGGTGTTGGCGGAGGCGCAGTTGCTGCGCGACGCTGACCGCCACAAGGATGCGTACGACGTGCTCGAAAAATCACTCGACAAATTGCCCAATCATCCTGATCTGCTCTACGAATCGGCGATGACGGCCGAAAAGCTTGATCGCGTTGATATCCTCGAAGCCAACCTTAAAAAAGTGATCCAGATCAAACCTGATCACGCGCATGCCTACAATGCCCTCGGCTATTCACTGGCTGACCGCAATGAGCGCCTGACCGAAGCACGTGAGCTGATCGAGAAGGCACTCAAGATCGCGCCCGACGACGCTTTCATTATCGACAGCATGGGCTGGGTGTTGTACCGCTTGGGTGACTTGACACGCGCACATGAATTGCTCAAGAAAGCGTATGACGCGCGGCCCGATGCGGAGATCGCCGCCCACCTCGGTGAAGTGTTGTGGAAGATGAATCGCCGTGCCGAGGCCGAGCGCGTCTGGAGCGAAGCCATCGCACGCGCGCCGGACAACGAGACGCTCAAGTCGACGATCAAGCGCTTCAAGCCTTGACGGAGCAGGTGGTGCTCGCACTGCGCTGCGCCCGCGCACTGCGGCGCTGGGCGCTGGCAAGCGGCAGCGCGCTGCTGGCGGTTGGCTGCGCAGTGCCCGCGCCCGGCGCGCCGTCAGGGTCACCGGGAACAACAGGTGCCACCGCCGTGACTGCCACCAGTGCAGCGGCTGCCGTGGCGGCGCTCGGCGCTGGTTTCACCCTCGAAGGGCGCATCTCGGTCAACTACGGCGCCCAAAATCTCTCGGGCAAGGTGCGCTGGTCGCACGACGCTGCCAGCGATGACATTGCGCTCGCCTCGCCCTTGGGCACACAGGTTGCGCGCCTGGTGCGTGACAGCAGCGGCGTGGCGCTAACGGACAGTGAGCAAGTCACGCATCGCGCCGGCGATGCCGAGTCTTTGACCGAGCAGCGTCTCGGCTGGAGATTGCCGTTGACCGGCCTGAGCGCCTGGGTGCGCGGGCGCAGCCTCAGCGGCACGGCCGATGAGCTGCGCCGCGACGAGCGCGGGCGCATTGCCTTTCTCGCCGAAGACGGCTGGCGCGTCGACTATACGTACCCGGAAGACGGGCCGCTGGCGGCGCTGCCGCGCCGTCTCTTCATGCGCTATGCGCGCAGCGCCGAGCCACTGGAGGTGCGCCTCGTGATTGATCAGTGGGCCGCGCCTTGAGGGAATACCGCCGCAAGCGCCGCGCCTCTGCACCGGTGAAGGGGACGTCGACGCGAGGCGTGCCGTGCCAGGAGCGCGTACCGTGACGGCTGCCCGCGCCAATGTGTTCTGGCTGCTGCTGCCGTTTGCCATCGGTTACGGCGTGTCGTACTTCTTTCGCAACGTCAACGCAGTGGCCGGCCCGGTGCTGGCTGCAGAATTCACGCTGGGACCCGGTGGCCTGGGGTTTCTGACCAGCGCCTACTTTCTCGCATTCTCTGTGGCGCAGATTCCGCTTGGCGTGGCGCTCGACCGTTTTGGCCCTGCCCGCGTCAACACCTTCATGCTGCTCACCTCCGCAAGCGGTGCGGTAGTGTTTGGCCTCGCACAAAACGCCACCATGCTCGGCGTCGGCCGCGCGCTGATCGGGCTTGGCGCCGGTGCGGCGCTGATGTCCACCATGTCGGCAGTGCACCTGTGGGTGGCGCCGCAGCGCCGCGCGACCACCATTGGCCTGGTGATGGTGATTGGCGGCATCGGTGCGCTGGTGGCGAGCACGCCGGCGCAATTGCTGATCGACGCCTTCGGCTGGCGCAACGTGTTCTTTGTCCTCGCTGCGCTCGCTGCCTGCGCGGCGGTTGCGGTCTGGGCGACACGTCGTGCGGTACAGCCCGCTGCGCAAGGCGAGTCGATGGCGCAGCTCTGGAGCGGGGTCGCCACGATTTTTCGCACCCGCTATTTCTGGAGCATTGCCCTCGCCTGCATGCTCGTGCTCGGCACCATGCTGGCGTTTCAGAGTCTGTGGGCGGCGACCTGGATGCGCGATGTGGGGGGGATGCGCGATCGCATCGCCATTGGCAATGTGTTGGTCGCTTTCAACGTCGGCATGACGGCCGGCTTTTTGCTCGGCGGCGTGCTGGGCGACCGCCTGGAGCAACGCGGCGTTGCCCCCGAGCACACGCTCGCGGCCTATTGTGCAATCGCACTGCTCGCGCAAAGCTGGCTGATGCTGGCACCCACCACCATGCCTCATCTGGCCTGGGGCCTGTATTCATTCGGTGCCAACGCATTGGTGCTCACCTTCAGCACCATGGCGCGCCAATTTGCGCCCTCACTCACGGGGCGTGTCAACACGAGTCTGAACCTGCTCGGATTCGGCAGTGCGTTCGCTTTGCAATGGGGCATCGGCGTGGTGCTCAACCAGTGGCCGATTGAAGAGGGGCGCTATGCCGCTTCTGGCTATTACACGGCCTGGCTGACGCTGTTGGCAGCCCAGGGCATCGCGCTCACCTGGATGCTGATTCAAATGCGCAGCGCGAAAGCGCGCGTAGCGGAGACGGCATGAGCAAAGCGGCGCGCAGTGGCGACGGTCGCGATGGTGACAGCAGTCGAGTGGGCGGTCACGAGCCCTGGGACGCCCTGCAGGCAACGCAGACGTTTTTTGCGCCAGCCAAGCTCAACCTGTTTTTGCATGTCACCGGGCGCCGTGCGGATGGCTATCACACGCTCGAAAGCCTGTTCCAGTTGATCGATTTTGGCGACACGCTGACTATCACGGTGCGTGCCGATGGGGTGATTCGCCGTACCACCACGCTTGCCGGTGTGCCCGAAGCAGGCGATCTGGTGATGCGGGCTGCGCACTTGCTGCAGACGGTGGGGAGCTCCGCGGGCGATGTGATCGAAAGTGCGAAGCGGGGCGCCGACATTGGCTTGGATAAGCGCATTCCCATCGGCGGCGGCATGGGCGGCGGCAGTTCAGACGCGGCAACCGCACTGCTGGCCCTCAACCGGCTGTGGAAGCTTGATCTTTCGCGCGAGAGATTGATGGAACTGGGACTCGCACTTGGGGCCGACGTACCATTTTTTGTGTTCGGCCAGAATGCTTTCGCGTGCGGTGTGGGAGAGCGGCTCGAAGCGCTTGATTTGCCATCCGCTGCACCACCGTTCTGGTTTGTGGTACTGGCACCACAGTTGGAAGTGCCGACCGCTGACATTTTTGGCGCGCCGGAATTGACCCGAAATGCCAAATCTGTCAAAATGGCGGACTTTGTTGCTGGTGGACAAATTGTCGTTGCGGAACCACAGTTTCGCAACGATTTGCAGCCAGTGGCAGAAGCGAAATTTGCGCAAATCGGGCAGGCGCTGCGGGCGCTGCGGGCAGCCTGTGATGCGGCTGCGGTAGTCCCTGATATCAGTGTGCGCATGACAGGTTCGGGTGCCTGCGTGTTTGCCGGATTCGCGCGAGAGCTGGATGCGCAGGCCGTTCTGGCCGATTGTCCGGCCGGGCTGAATGGGCGTGCGGTGTGCGCGCTGTCAGGGCACCCTTTGCATGGATGGGCGCGCAGTTCGCCGTTGTAGATAGTCAGGGCCTTGTAGTTTGCGCGTGCGGCTGATTTGTGCGCGCCGTACACCCAGGGTGATGTTGCAGTACCGGATGGGGAGTCGCCAAGCTGGTTAAGGCACCGGATTTTGATTCCGGCATGCGAAGGTTCGAATCCTTCCTCCCCAGCCATCCGTTGTCCATCCGTTGTCTTTGGCTGGATTGAGTTGTGGTCGATTTTCCCTCCCCCATTTTCTAGAGCGGGTTTGCCGTGGCCAACGCGAACTTGATGGTGTTTACCGGCAATGCCAACCCGCTGCTCGGCAAGGAAGTCGCGCGCCGTCTGAGTATTCCGGTCGGGCGCGCGGTGGTGGGCAAGTTTTCCGATGGCGAAGTGAACATCGAATTGCTCGAGAACGTGCGCGGCAAGGATGTGTTCATCCTGCAGTCCACCTCGACGCCGACCAACGACAACCTGATGGAAATTCTGGTGATGACTGATGCGCTCAAGCGTTCATCGGCCGCGCGCATCACCGCAGCAATACCGTATTTCGGCTATGCCCGGCAAGACCGCCGCCCGCGCTCGGCGCGCGTGGCGATTTCTGCCAAGGTGGTGGCCAACATGCTCGAAGCGGCAGGTGTGGACCGGGTGCTGACGATGGACCTGCACGCCGACCAGATTCAGGGTTTTTTCGACGTGCCGGTGGACAACATTTATGCCGCGCCGATTTTGCTCTCGGACGTGTGGAAGCACAATTACGAAAACCTGGTGGTGGTCTCGCCTGACGTCGGCGGGGTGGTGCGCGCGCGGGCGCTGGCCAAGCGCCTCGAGAGCGACCTCGCCATCATCGACAAGCGCCGCCCCAAGGCGAATGTGTCCGAGGTGATGCACGTGATCGGCGAGATAGACGGCCGCACCTGCGTCATCATGGACGACATGGTGGATACGGCGGGCACGTTGTGCAAGGCGGCTGAAGTGCTCAAGGAGCGTGGCGCCATCAAGGTGCTGGCGTATTGCACGCACGCAGTGCTGTCGGGCAATGCCGTGCAAAAAATCAATGCGTCGGTGATTGACGAATTGGTCGTCACCGACACGATTGCCCTGCGCGATGACGCGCGGGCCTGTACCAAAATTCGGCAGCTCTCGGTCGCCGAACTGCTGGCGGAAACCATCCGCCGCATCAATACCGAGGATTCGGTAAGCAGCCTGTTTATCGAATAATTTGTGCAAGGCCCCAGGGCATCTGGTCGCGGATGCCTTTAGCGCCGCCGTCGATGTGACGGCATTACGGCGCGGGGATTTACCGGAGATTCACATGAAAATCGAAGTTGTAGCAAGTTCACGCAAAGCGCAAGGCACGGGTGCGAGCCGCCGTCTGCGCAATACCGGATTCGTCCCCGGCATCGTCTATGGTGGCGACAAGCCCGCCTCGCAAATCGAGATCGAACACAACCCGCTGTTCCACTCGATGCGCAAGGAAGCGTTTCACGCGTCGATCCTCGACCTCAAGCTCGACGGTGCGCTGCAGCCGGTGCTGTTGCGTGATTACCAGATGCACGCGTTCAAGCAGCAGATCCAGCACATCGACTTTCAGCGCGTCGAGGCCGACAAGCCGATCCACATGAAGGTGCCGCTGCACTTCGTCAACGCCGAGATTTCGCCAGCCTTCAAGCTGTCGGGCGCCCTCATTTCTCACGTGATGAACGATGTCCAGATCGCCTGTCTGCCCAAAGACCTGCCCGAGTTCATTTTGGTGGATCTGAAGGATCTTTCTACCGGCCATTCGGTTCATCTCAAGGATGTGACGCTCCCGCCAGGCGTGCGTGTGATCGTGCACGGCAACGACAACCCGGTGGTGGCCAACGCAGTGGTGCGCGGTGCCGAAGAAGAAGTGGTTGCAGCCGATTCGCCGACCGCGGCGGACGTTCCGGCAACTGCACAAAAGGCACCCGAGGCGGTTGCGGCTGGCAAGGATGGCAAGCCTGCTGCGGGCGGCAAGGATGCGAAGGCGCCTGCGAAAGCGGCGGCACCTGCAAAGAAAAAATAGTCCTCGCGTCGTTTCTGGCGAAACGGTGGCGGACTATTTCGCCTCAATCATGCGGACATCTTCGATGCCGCCTGTTTCGGCGGGGCCCCGGCGCAAGTTGGGGCCTTTTTCATTTTCACGGCAACCTGGTCCTTTTTTGTATTGGCGTTGAATCGGTTCGGTCATCATGGCGATTAAACTCATAGTGGGGCTGGGCAATATCGGCGCCGAGCACGAGGACGACCGGCACAACGCCGGCTTCTGGTTTGCCGATGTGCTGGCGCGTGAGGCGGGTGCGACGTTCAAGAACGAGCGTGGCTTTCATGGAGCGGTCGCGAAGGCGGCGGGCACCTATCTGCTCAAGCCTTCAACCTACATGAATCGCTCGGGTCAGGCCGTGCTGGCGCTGGCGAACTTTTACAAGATAATGCCCGATGAAATCCTGGTCGCACATGACGAGATGGATTTGCCGCCGGGCGGCATCAAGATGAAAAAAGGCGGCGGCCATGCCGGCCACAATGGTTTGAAAGATATCGCCGCACGTCTTGCTACCAACGATTTCTGGCGCTTGCGCATTGGCGTTGGTCATCCACGCGAGCTGCAACTGGAGCAGGAGGTGATCGACTTTGTGCTGCATCGCCCCAGCCGCGACCATCAGAAGCTGATCGACGAAGCGGTGGCCAAGGCTGTGCCGCTGATGGCGCATGCCATTGCAGGTGAAATGGAGGTGGCGATGATGAAGTTGCACTCCAAGCCGCGCACAGAGCCGAAGCTGCCACCGATTGCCGCACCGGCACCCGCCAAACCTGCCTGACCGCATGGCGAAGACGCTGCCGCCCGCCATGACTCGCCAGTCTGGGGCGATGCGCGCCAACGCGCCATGAGCACCGCGCCGTGACGAACGCCACCCTTACCAACGGCGGTTCTGCCAGCGCGATTTCGGTCAGTCTTGGTGCACGCGCACGCGCGCAGATCGAAGGTGGTGGTTTGCGGCCATCTGACATCGCCTGCATTCCGGCAGCGGCCGGCGGCCCCAAGGGTCTCGCACTGATCCCACTCGATCGCTGGTTGTTTGGTGAATGGTTTGCCCGCACCCACCACGCCCCCACACTGATTGGCGCATCAATTGGCGCCTGGCGCGTGGCGGCTGCGGCGCAAGAAAATCCAGTCGCCGCGCTCGACGAGTTGACGCGCACCTACATTGAAGATCAGGTCTATAGCGCGCATCCTGCGCCGGCAGAAGTGGCCAAGCTGATCCGGCTCCTCGCACGTAGTCCATTCGCTGGAGGCTCCTGGTCGCCACGGGCCGAGGTGTCGCTGCGCGTCGTCACCGCGCGTGCGGCGGGAGCGCTTCATCACAACGCCTCACGTCTCGCGTTTGCCAAAGCCTCGATCGCCAATTTCGCCGCCCGCCCGCGTTTGGCCACGCATTTGCGCAGAGTGGTGTTTACTGCGGGGCCCGCCAGTGCAGTCGATGTCATGCTTGCCGGTGCGGGCCGCAGGGATGGTGGTGCGGCGGGGTTTGACGCCTTTGGCGCAGAGCAGGTTGCCTTGACGTCGGCCAACGCCGAGGACGCCCTGTTGGGTTCGGGATCGATCCCCCTGATCTGTGACCCGGTAAAGGTCGCTAACACGGCCACCCACATGCCGCCCGGCTGGTATTGGGATGGCGGCCTGATCGACTATCACCTCTACTACCCCTATCACCAACTCGATGGCCTGGTGTTGTACCCGCACTTTATCGACCACATCATCCCGGGCTGGCTCGACAAATTTGTGCCGTGGCGCAGGCAAGGGGCGACTCGACGTGACGCCGGCACGGGCAATGCCTGGCTGTCGAACATGATCTTGATATCGCCCTCGCGCGAATTTTTGCGCACACTGCCCAACGGCAAGCTCCCTGATCGCAATGATTTCCACCGTTATGGTCTTGATCACCTACGCCGCATTGCCGACTGGAAGCGCGCCGTAGCCGAGTGTGGCCGCTTTGCGGAACAGGCCGCAGCGTGGCTACAAAAACCTGATTTGTCGATAGCGCGCAACCTATAATCGGCCTGAGAGGGGCTCCCACCAATGAGTCTGGCTGCCATGCCGTGAAAACTGGCTTGCACCAAAGGTCTTGGCGTGGTAGATCATTGAATATTGACTTTCCGTTTTGATTGATTTTTGAAAGCATCATCATGAGCACCAAATGCGGCAGCGTCGGTCTGCACGGACGGAGGGGACTGACGTCCCCTGAGACCCCCGGCTACTTTTTGAAAGTCTTGTCATGAGCACCAAATGCGGCATCGTCGGTCTGCCCAATGTCGGCAAATCCACCCTCTTCAACGCGCTGACCAAAGCGGGCATTGCCGCCGAGAACTATCCGTTCTGCACGATTGAGCCCAACGTCGGCATTGTCGAAGTGCCTGATGCGCGCCTTGCAGCGCTGGCGAAAATCGTCAGCCCCGAGCGCGTGCTGCCGGCTGCGGTCGAGTTTGTTGACATCGCAGGTCTCGTCGCAGGCGCGTCGAAAGGCGAGGGTCTGGGCAACCAGTTTCTCGCCACCATTCGCGAGACCGACGCCATTGCCCATGTGGTGCGCTGCTTTGAAGACGGCAACGTGGTGCATGTGAACGGCAAGGTTGACCCGATAGCTGACATCGAAACCATCAACACCGAGCTTGCGTTGGCCGATCTCGCATCGGTTGAAAAGCAATACATCCGCTATTCCAAAGCAGCACGTTCAGGCGGCGACAAGGAAGCGGCGCGCATCGTCGCCGTGCTCGACAAGATTCAACCCGTGCTCAACGAAGCCAAACCCGCGCGCAGCGTGGACCTGAGCAAAGAAGAGCAAATTGTGGTGCGTCCACTGTTCCTGCTCACCGCCAAGCCGACCATGTATGTGGCCAACGTTGCAGAGAACGGCTTCACCAACAATCCCATGCTCGACAAGGTTGCAGCGCACGCCAAGGCGGAGAACGCCGTCGTGGTCGCGGTCAGTTGCGCCATCGAAGCCGAAATATCCGCGCTGGACGATGCCGACAAGCTCGACTTCCTAAAAGAGATGGGCATGACCGAAGCCGGCCTCAATCGCGTGATTCGCGCCGGCTATTCATTGCTCGGCCTGCAAACCTATTTCACGGCAGGCGAGAAAGAAGTGCGCGCGTGGACCGTGAAAGTCGGCGCGACGGCACCCGAAGCAGCAGGTGCGATCCATACCGATTTCGAGAAGGGCTTCATTCGCGCCGAGGTCATCGCCTATGACGACTACATCGCATTGAATGGCGAGCAGGGCGCCAAGGACAAGGGCAAGATGCGCCTTGAGGGCAAGGAGTACATCGTCAAGGATGGCGACGTAATGCACTTCCGCTTCAACGTGTAAAGCGGTCGCCGAGTGCTTGGCTAAGCGTAGATCTACGGCGTTGTGGCATAAGCCTTGCCTGCTGTCAGCAACGGTCAATCGGTCAATCGGCCGATACGCCGCCCGCCAAGCATTCCGCTAGAATTGTTTTCCCCCTACCAAGGAGCGCCCCATGCCACGCCTGTTTCAGCCCGCCACGTCGTCTGTGCTGCTCGTCGCCGCCCTGCTTGCTGCCGGTGCGGCACAGGCGCAGGAGAAGTTCACCTACCTGACCAACTGGTACGCCCAGGCCGAGCATGGTGGCTACTATCAGGCGCTCGCCTCCGGCCTCTACAAAAAAGAAGGCCTTGATGTCACCATCAAGATGGGCGGCCCGCAGGTCAACGGCATGCAACTGCTCGCGGCCGGGCAGACCGATTGCTTCATGGGCTATGACGTGCAGACCATGAAATCCTGGGAGCAGGGCATCAGCGCAGTCACGGTTGCGGCAAGCTTTCAGAAGGATGCCGCTGTGCTGATCGGTCACCCCGGCGTCGTCAACAAACTCGAAGACCTGAAGGGCAAGACGATCCTCATTTCGTCAGCTGCCAATACCAGCTACTGGCCCTGGCTGCGCACCACCTATGGCCTGTCGGACGCGCAAACGCGCCCCTACACCTTCAATATCCAGCCCTTCATGGCCGACAAGAATCTGGTGCAGCAGGGCTATCTGTCGAGCGAGCCCTACGCGATGGAGAAGGAAGCGAAGTACAAACCCAATGTGTTCCTGCTCGCCGATCACGGCTGGCCTCCGTATTCGACCACCATCGTCTGCATGGAAAAGACGGTCAAGGAGCGCCCCAAAGCGGTGGCCGCGTTCGTCAAGGCGACGATGGAAGGCTGGAAGACCTATCTCAAGGGTGACCCTGCGGGCGCCAACGCGCTGATCAAAAAAGACAACCCCAACATGACCGACGACAAGATCGCCAACGGCATCAAACTGCTCAACGAATCGGGCATGGTGTTTGGCGGCGACGCTGCCAAGCTCGGCGCGGGCGTCATCACCGACGAGCGCATGAAAAAAACCTACGACATGATGGTCGCCATGAAGCTGCTCGACACCGCCAAGGTCGATTTCAAAAGGACCTACACCACGCAGTTCATCAAGGACATCAAGGTGTTGCCGTGAATCGCATGGATTCGCTTTGCGATCCCTGTGCGTGCCAGGGCAGGCGTTGCGGATGAGCGCAGCCGTTGACATAGCGTCGGCATCCAAGACCTATCCGAACGGGACGCGCGCGCTTGAGCCGGTCAGGCTGACCGTGCGCGAAGGTGAGTTTGTCACCTTGCTGGGGCCCTCGGGCTGCGGCAAGAGCACCCTGCTCAAGATGGTGGCAGGCCTGTTGGCGCCGAGTGAAGGGGCGATTGCTCTCTGGGGCGCCCCGGTCGAGCAGGCCGAGCGCAGCGGCCACCGTTTGAGCTTCGTGTTTCAGGAGGCCACCCTGATGCCGTGGGCGCGGGTGCAGGCCAATGTGCGCTTGCCGCTGGACCTGGCCGGTGTGCCGCCGGCGCAAGCCGATGCGCGCGTGGCCGATGTGCTCAAACTGGTCGGCCTAGAAAAATTTGCCGGCAATCTGCCGCGCGAGCTCTCCGGCGGCATGCAGATGCGCGTGTCGATCGCGCGTGGGCTGGTGACCGAGCCGACGCTGCTGTTGATGGATGAGCCGTTTGGCGCGCTTGACGAAATTACCCGCAATCGCCTCGACAGTGACTTGCTTGAACTGTGGCAACGCAAAAAGCTCACGGTCATTTTTGTGACGCACTCGATCTATGAAGCGGTCTACCTGTCGACACGCGTGGTGGTGATGGCAGCGCGGCCCGGGCGCGTGGTCGATGCAGTGCCGATCGACGAGCCCTATCCACGCGATGCTTCGTTCCGCGTTTCGACGGCGTTTTCAGGCTACGCCAAGCGCCTGCAGGACAGCCTGCTGCGCGCGAGTGCGGCCAATGACGATATCGCGCTGGCATGAGTGCACCCGTGCCGTTTTTGCAGCAACCCAAGGTGCAGCGGGTGTTTTACCCGGCACTGGTCGCCGTGCTATTGCTCGGGCTCTGGCAGGGCCTGGTGGTGGCGCTGGAGATTCCGGTCTTTCTGGTGCCGTCGCCGGTCCGCGTGGCGCAAGTGATGGTGAGTGATGCGGGGCTTTTGTTCGGTGCCCTGGTCAACACGCTCAAAATCACGCTGTTCGCGTTCGTGTGTGCGGTGGTGCTGGGCGTACTGATCGCTTTTACCTTCGTGCAAAGCCGCCTGATCGAAACCGCGCTGTTCCCCTATGCGGTGCTGCTGCAGGTGACGCCGATTGTGGCGATTGCGCCATTGATCATCATCTGGTTCAAGGACCCGACGCTCTCCTTGGTGATGTGCGCGACCATCGTCGCGCTGTTCCCGGTGATCGCCAACACCACGCTCGGCCTGCGCAGTGTCAACCCCGGCCTGATGAGTTATTTTCAGCTCAATCATGCGAGCCGGTGGCAGGTGCTGTTGCGCTTGCGCATTCCGTCGGCGCTGCCCTATTTTTTTGGCGGCCTGCGTATATCGAGCGGCCTGGCGCTGATCGGCGCGGTGGTGGCCGAGTTTGTCGCCGGCACCGGGGGTACCGGCACCGGCCTCGCGTACCAGATATTGCAGGCCGGCTACCAGCTCAATATTCCGCGCATGTTCGCCGCGCTGGTGCTGATCACGGTAACTGGCGTATTGCTGTTTGCGGTGATGGCCGTGCTCTCGAAATGGGCGCTCGGTAGCTGGCATGAAAGCGAAGCGACACATGACTGAACCGACTGAACCAATGGTCGAACCAAAGATCGGACCCCGCCATGAATGACTTGCTGGTGCGCGGCGCGGCGCAGGTGATGACGGGCCTGCCCGGGGCGGCGATGCGCAGTTCGGGCGGTCAAGATATTCGCATTCGCGACGGGGTGATTCGTGCCATCGGTCAGCTCACGCCGGAGCCGGGTGAGCGCCTGATCGACGCGGCCGGCTGCGTGATTTACCCGGGTTGGGTGAACACCCATCATCACCTGTTTCAGAGCCTGCTCAAAGGCATTCCCGCGGGCATCAATCTGCCGCTGGTGCCGTGGCTGGCCGCGGTGCCGGTGCACTACCGGCGCTTTTTTTGACGGCGAGAAAATGCTGCGCCTGGCCGCGCGCATCGGCATCATCGAGCTCATGCTGTCGGGCTGCACCACCATCGCCGATCACCAGTACCACTACTACCCCGGCATGCCATTCGATGCCTCGGCGGCGATTTTTGACGAAGCCGAAAAGCTGGGTGTGCGCATGGTGCTGTGCCGCGGCGGGCAGACCCAGGCGCGGGTGATGACCGACGCCGCAGCGCCGCCGCAAGTGGCGCCCGAGACGATTGATGCGTTTCTCGCGGGCATCGAGCGCGATGTGCAGCGCTATCACGATGCATCGCCGATGGCGATGCGGCGCATGGTGAGTGCGATCACCACTCCCACCTGGAGTTGCAACCCCGAACAACTAAAACGCATGGCGCGTGAAGCGCGGCGGCTCGGCATACGCCTGCACAGCCACTTGTCGGAAACCTACGACTACGTGCGCTGGGCGCGTGAAGTGCACAACTGCACGCCGCTGCAATTTGCCGAAGAGCATGAATGGATCGGCAGCGACGTCTGGTTCGCCCACATGGTGCATATGAATGACGACGAATTGAAACGCTGCGGCGAAACCGGCACTGGCATTGCCCATTGCCCGCAGAGCAACGGCCGTCTCGGTTCCGGCATCGCGCGCGTTCCCGAGGCACTCGCGCTCGGCGTGCCGGTGGGCCTGGCGGTTGACGGGGCAGCGTCGAATGAGTCGGCCGACATGATCAGCGAGGCACATGCCTGCTGGCTCATGCATCGCGCCGATCCGCGTGCTGGTATGGGTGATGGCGTGCGCGGTGGCGTGCACGCAGCGCAGCCGGGCGGACATGCGGGTGCGATGAGCGTGGAGGACGTGATCCGCATCGGCACTGCCGGCGGCGCCCGCGTCCTGGGCCTCGATGGTGTCGGCACGCTTGAAGTCGGCAAGGCGGCCGACCTCGCCATATACGATCTGGCCGCGCCGCGCTATTTTGGCTTGCACGACGAAGCCATTGGCCCGGTCGCCAGCGGAGGGCGTCCTGCATTGCGTGCGCTACTGGTGCAGGGGCGGCTGGTGGTGGAGAATGATGTCGTAGCCGGAGTCGATGTCGCCGCATTGCGACGCGAAGCACAGGCCGCGGTGCGTGCCATGATCACTGCGTTGTAGCACCAGCCCAGGCGCGAGGATTTCAATGTTTGATCCTGCCACGTTTGACGCGGCGCAAATCAAGTCGCGCAGCCTCGATCTGGCGGCGCGGCTGCCCGCCATCGAGTGGTTCACTGACAGCCGTGTCGAAAGGCTGAGCCAGGATTTTTACTGGTTCAGTCCGGTGCTCAAGCGTCAGCTCGATGGCAAGGTGGCCGATGCGGTAGCGCGTCCAAAAACCGAGGAGGATATTTGTGCGGTGGTGGCCGCCTGTGCCCAGGCAGGCGTGCCGATCACCGTGCGCGGCAGCGGTACCGGCAATTACGGCCAGTGCACGCCGCTCTATGGCGGCGTGGTTCTCGATCTGTCGGCCTACAACCAGCTGCTGTGGGTCAAGCCGGGTGTGGTGCGCGCGCAGGCGGGCATTCGCCTGATCGAAGTGGATCGTCAGACCCAGCCGCAAGGGTGGGAGTTGCGCTGCGTGCCCAGCACCTTTCGCAGCGCGTCGCTCGGTGGCCTGTATGGCGGCGGCTTCGGCGGCATCGGCTCGATCAATTATGGCCCGCTGATGGCAACCGGCAACGTACTCGGCATCAAGGCACTGTCGGTCGAGCCGGTGCCCAAAATGGTCGAACTGCGCGCGCCCGCTGCGCTGCTCCTGCACCACGTCTATGGCAGCAGCGGCATCGTGCTGGAAGTCGAGGCCGGGCTGGCGCCGGCGCACCCGTGGCTCGAATCGATCATTTGTTTCGACACCTTCGATGCGGCCATTGAATTTGGCGATGTAGTCGCCAACGGACCCGGCATCATCAAGAAGAGCGTGACGGTGATGGCGGCCCCGATTGCCGATATCCTGATGCGCGCGTCACCTCCGATAGCGGGCAGCATGCGCGCCGGCAGCCACGCCGTGCTGGTCATGGTGGCCGAATTTGCCGAGGCCGCGCTGCTGCAAATGGTGGCGCGCTTCAAGGGCGGCGTCACCTATCGCAAGACCGCGGTCGAGGTGGCCCAATCCAAGCGCACCATTGCCGAATACTCCTGGAACCACACCACGCTGCACGCCCTCAAGGTCGAGCCGACTCTCACCTACATCCAGAGCAACTACCAGCCCGGCCGTCACGTGCAACAGGCCAAGACCCTGCATGCGCTGCTGGGCGACGAAGTACCGGTGCATCTCGAATTCATCCGCAATCGTGACGGCTTGATGATCTGCTCCGGCCTGCAACTGGTGCGCTATCGCGATGATGCGCGTCTCAACGAGATCATGCAGATTCACCGCGACAACGGTGTAACGATCAACAATCCCCACGCTTATGTGGTCGAGGATGGCAAACAGGGGCAGATCAATCCTGACGGCATCGCGGCCAAGACGCGGTTCGACCCGCAAGGCCTGCTCAACCCCGGCAAGCTGCGTGGCTGGGCGCAGCGCGAGCAGATCCTCGCCGATGCCGCTGCGGGACGGATTACGCTCACGCCCCTGCCGCCGTTCTAGGCTTTTTTCGCCAATCGAATGGCCGCAGGCCGTTGGTGGGAGCCATTCTTCAGCACCATTCCCCTGCGGGCCTTGGGGGGAGCGGATTACGACGGTATGCCGCATTGCGGTTTCAGGCGTTGAGTAGTCTGCATTTCTGACACACAAGCGGGTGCGCTACACTCTGCGGCCAGCGGCGTTCACTGCACATTGAATCCATTTTTCGCGCGAGACTCTCATGAAACTTCTCAAATGGCTTGGCATCATCGGCGGTGGCCTGATTCTGTTGCTGGTGATCGGTATCGGCATCCTCACCGCCACGTTCGACCCGAACAAGTACAAGGACGAGATCACCAAGACCGTCAAGGACAAGAAGAACCGCACGCTGGCGATTCCCGGTGACCTCAAGCTCGCCGTGTTTCCCAAGCTCGGCGTCGAAGTCGGCGCGTTGACGCTGTCCGAATTCAAGAGCGAGAAGGAGTTCGTCAAGCTCGAAGGCGCAAAGGTCTATCTGGAACTGATGCCGCTGCTGTCCAAGGAGGTCGTGGTGGACAAGGTGGAAGTCAACGGGCTGACCGCGAACGTGGTGCGCGGCAAGGACGGCAAGTTCAACTTTGACGACCTGCTCTCGAAGGATGAGAAAGAGCCGTCGAAAGTGAAGTTCGACATCTCATCGGTGAAGATCGCCAACTCGGGAGTGACCTTTCGCGATGATCTGGCTGGCAATACGGTCAAGGTATCGGCACTCACCCTCACGACCG
>JANLTL010000023.1:0-2154 GCA_031362905.1 Burkholderiales bacterium
GGCACCTGGGGGTTGACTTCGACCAGCACCACGCGCGCGCGCTGCGCGGCGGCCCAGACGTAATCAACCGTACACCCAAGGCTGTGGTAACCCTCGGCATCGGGGGGCGAGACCTGCAGCAGTACCACGTCGCATTGGAGGGTACCCGCAGTGAACCAGTTCGTCAGTTGCGAAAGCTGCGCCGGGATCAGGCGCGCGCCGCCGCGCTCCACCAACCGCCTGATGGTGCCGAGCCCGCAATAAGTTGTCACGCGCAACGCTGCGTCGATCGCCCCGCCCCAGGCGGGATTGAGCGAGTACCCGCAGAACGCATTGAGTTCCCCCATGGCTGGCGCGAGCGCCAACAGTTCGCGCACCAATCCCACCGGCTCGCCCGTCGCCTGGCCAACGACGACGTGGTCGCCTGGGCGCAGGAGCTCTGCAAGGGGGGATGAGCTCATGCGCGAGCGCCTCGACGATGCATGCGATGGATCCCGTTGTGCGAGGCTAGGCTGGCCGCTTGGCGGCGGCGTCAAGCCAGGCCGGCAGGCGGCCGGCGATGGTGAGCGTCATGCTGCCACTGCCGTTGCTCGTTGCGCCGCCGAATTCGGCCTCGATGCCGACCGGCTGGATGCGGTGCCAATGCTCCTTGTGCGACCCGTCGGGATAGACGATCTTCGAGGGGTGCGAGACGTCCCAGACGTCGGACTCCAGGTGATCGACGCCGCGCCATGCGCCCAGGCCGCGGCTGTCGTCGTAGCCGCCGCTGTAGCCCAAGCCCTGCATCGCGATCGAGGCACCGCGTGCGGCGACCGACAGGCGCAACGCTGTGCCGTCGGTGAATGTTGCATGGACCTGCGCGTCGCGAAAGCGCCGCGTGCCCGGGACGAGGTCGGCCTGCAACGTGATCTTTGCCGCTTCATGTACCGCCTCGTTGTGGCGTTCGGTCACCACACCGGTGGTGTAGGGTGCATCCTCACCCCGCGCCATGAAGAGCAGGTGCCCGCTCATCGCACTCGTGGAGAAAAACAGGAAGGACATCACGTGACCCTTGTCGGCCAGCGCCACCTTCGGTCCGGTCACCGGTTCCGGCACGCCCATGCCGCGGCGCACGCCCCATGAGTGATCGCGGCAGGACCACCAGTCGGCGATCTCGATGCGCCCGGCGGCACACTCCATCCAGCCGCTGGCCAGGCCGATCTGGTCGAAGCGGCGATAGTTTTCAACCTCGCGCCCGTGCAGGCGGTTGTAGTGCGGATGCTCCTCGCGTGCCGGCTCAACACAAGTCCAGCGAATCCGTCCGGACAGTCCGTGCGCGCCCGGCGCGATGTCGATCTCGAAACTCTTGAGTGGCTCGATCGGCGTGATGCGCAAAGGCCCACAGGCGGTATCGACACTGCCATTCAAGGAGCGCGACACGCGCAGGTTGTACTGCTTGCCGTCGACGATCATGACAGCACCGCCGTCAAGCACGTTCATGTTGCGATAGGCGCCCATGGTGACCTGGATGGCGACGCGGCCATCGCCGGAGTAGATGGCGAACCAGTAGCGGTCGAAGTAGCGTGGATCGCTGGTACCGACATGGTCGAAGGTGGTTGGCAGCTGGTGCCAGAGGGTATCGTCAAGCGGGGTCAGCATCGGGTTTTCTCAGTTTGTGGCTTTGAGTGCAGGAGTGGCGGTCGAAACATAGCGCATGGGCGCGCGCGCGGCACGCTTCGTCAGGTGCGTCAGTGCGGCCTGGCGCGCCAGCGCCGGCAGCGCATCGTCGAGGAGGGCCTGCGAGAGCAGCTCACGCAACACGCCGTTGTGTGCGTCGAGTGCGGCACGGTCTGCAGCGTCGGGGGCGGGCGCGCCGAGCGCCGCGCCGATGCGTTCGCTCAATTCCGGCGCCACGGCAGCGCGCATCTGCTCCAGCACGGCGGCGGTCGCGTGGTTGTCGTCGCGCAGGAACCCGTTGATCGCCGGCAGCGCGCCACTGAGCATGCGCAGGTTGCCGATCAGGCCGGCGAGCAGGGTGCGTGCATAGGGGTCGGCAACCGCCGGCAGCACCACGCCTTCCAGAATGCGGCAGGTGCCGGCGAGCTGCTCCTCGACGGTGGGCCTCATGCGGCCTTCTCCATGAGCTGGAACATCGGGCGGTAGAGCCATGCCGGGGTCTGGAACACGCGGTCGTAA
>JANLTL010000025.1:0-2059 GCA_031362905.1 Burkholderiales bacterium
TTGCACGCGTCTCAGGATTTGCTATAATTCGCAGCTCTACAAAGCGGGAGTAGCTCAGTTGGTAGAGCGCAACCTTGCCAAGGTTGAGGTCGAGAGTTCGAGACTCTTCTCCCGCTCCAGATTGCCAAAAAGGGGAATGCACATTTCCCCTTTTTCATTTCCGGGGCTTTTTCCGGATGCGGCGCGGTAGCAAAGCGGTTATGCACTGGATTGCAAATCCATGTAGGTCGGTTCGACTCCGGCCCGCGCCTCCACTTCATTCGTTCCCCGCTTTCTGATCCATGGCGCCGCAGCCGGCAGGTCCTTGGAGCGCGCGGACGAAACTGTGGAGATTCCTAGTACACTCCCTAGCTTCGCCCGGATGGTGAAACTGGTATACACAAGGGACTTAAAATCCCTCGCTTCCTGCAAAGGGGCGTGCGGGTTCGACCCCCGCTCCGGGCACCATCAGCGACCCTGCCGCCGGACCATACCGTGATCGTTTTCAATCTCGCTTGTGAGCAAAGCCATGCCTTTGAGGGCTGGTTCGGATCGGCAGCCGACATGACGGCGCAGCAGACGCGCGGACTGCTCTCCTGCCCGGTCTGTGGTTCGGCGCAAATCGAAAAGCAGCTGTCGGCGCCGCGGCTCAACTTGTTGCCGGCCGGCACCATGGCCGCGCAATCCGCAGGAGCAGAAGGATCGAAGGGGGCAATGCCGACGCCGCCCGTGGTGTCAGGCAGCGCCTTGGCGCTGTCTCCCGGACAGACGCAACTGCGGGAGATCATTCGCCACATAGTGGAGAACACCGAAGACGTGGGCCAGAGCTTTCCCGAAGAGGCGCGGCGCATTCACTACCGTGAAGCCCCTGCGCGCTCGATACGCGGCGTGGCCTCGCGCCAGGAAGCCGAAGCGCTGGCCGAAGAGGGCATTGCGGTGGCGCAACTGCCCTTTCCCGTTTTGGAAAAATCCGAACTCAACTGAGCCTTGCGGCAGTGGTGCTGTGCCCGCGTGACTGTTGCACAGCCGCCCTTGCACACTGCCCTCACGCTACGACGACACATCAGGAGACCCCCCGCATGGAACTCAACTACACGGCCGCAGATGAAGTCTTTCGCACCGAAGTACGCGACTGGCTGGACGCATGCCTGCCAAACGGCATGCGCGCCAAGGTGCTTGGGCACCGGCGCCTGGGCAAGCAGGACTATCAGCAATGGCACCGGATTGTCGCCGCCAAAGGCTGGGTGGCACCGTCGTGGCCGGTGGAATGGGGCGGTACCGGTTGGTCGCCCACGCAAAAACACATTTATGAAGAAGAGTGCGCGCGTGCCGGTGCGCCGCAGATTCTGCCTTTTGGCATCACCATGGTGGGGCCGGTGATCATGCGCTTCGCCAACGAAGGGCAAAAGCGCCACTTTTTGCCGCGCATTCTCGATGGCTCCGATTGGTGGTGCCAGGGCTATTCGGAGCCGGGCTCGGGTTCTGACCTCGCGTCCCTCAAGACACGTGCGGAGCGCAAGGGTGACAAATACATCGTCAATGGCCAGAAAACCTGGACCACGCTCGCGCAGCACGCCGACATGATTTTTTGTTTGGTGCGCACCGACCCTGAAGCGAAAAAGCAGGAAGGCATTTCCTTTCTCTTGATTGACATGCAGTCCAAAGGCATTAGCGTCAGGCCGATTGTGACCATGGACGAAGATGCGGAGGTCAATGAAGTGTTTTTCGACAACGTAGAGGTTCCGGTAGAGAACCTGATCGGCGAGGAGAACAAGGGCTGGACGTATGCCAAGTATCTGCTTGGCCACGAGCGTACCAACATCGCGCGCGTCGGCAATTCGAAGCGCGAATTGGCCTTCCTCAAGAATATCGCCGGCGAACAGCAGGTTGATGGCAAATCGCTGATGCAGGACATGCGCTTTGCCAGCAAGGTGGCGGACCTTGAAATTGAACTGATGGCGCTGGAGATGACGGTACTGCGCGTGGTGTCGGCCGAGGCAAGCGCCGCTTCAACCGGCAAAGGCGGTCCTGGGCCGGAAGCCTCATTGCTCAAAGTCAAGGGCAGCGAAATCCAGCAGCG
>JANLTL010000033.1:0-2747 GCA_031362905.1 Burkholderiales bacterium
CCATGGTGGCGCGCGACCAGGCACCGTCGTGCAGGGGAGCAACCCCGCCACGCACCGCGGCGACCAGTTCGTCGATTACCTCGATGCGCGGGACAATGGCTCTGGGAGCCGCTCTCAGAGATTTTCCCGTCTCGTTGTACACCATCACCCCGCGGGGGGTCGGGCGCAGGTCGGCGCGTTCGCAGGAAATCACCATCGGGCCAAAGTGCTGGTGGTGAGGGGGCGCTTCCCCCGGGGGCACGTAGCTGGCGCCGCCGTAGTTGCGTGCCGCCTTCAGTTGCGCTTCGTGCGCCGCATCTTTTGCTGCAGCCGCACGCGCCCGTCCGCTCTGATACGCCTCGGGGTTCTTCGGCGCACCGAGTTCGCCAATCCACTCGCAGGTTTCGTCGCTGTCGTAAAAGCCGTAGCCGCTATAGGTCACGGAGGCAAACGCACCGCCTTCGAACCAGAGCAGGGCCGCATAGGCGCCTTCGGCCGGGCGGATGCCTTCAGGAGTCAGTGCGCCGCGCGAGGCGTCCCAAGCGCCGGTCTGGGCGCGCACCGCCGTCACCATGCCGCCGCCCAAGAGGCGCACGATGTCGATCTGGTGTGCGGCCTGGCTGAACACCACGCCGCCACCTTGCTCGGTGTCGAGCTCCTCCGGCCGGCGCGGGCGATACAAAAAATCGGTGTACATCTGCGCCGTTATCATGCGTACAGCGCCGACCTCGCCGCTCTCGATGATGCGGCGCGCCTGCAGCACTGGCGCATCAAAGCTGTGGCTGTGGCCGACGATCAGATGAACGCCGGCATTGGCGGCTGCCTCGATCATCGCGTCGCACTCTGGCAGGCTGATGGCCAGCGGCTTTTCCACCAGCACGTGCTTGCCGTGTCGCACGGCGATCTTCACGTGCGCGGCATGCAGCTGGTGCGGCGTCGCCAGATAGATCACCTCGACTTCGGGGTCGGCACAGAGCGCATCGAGCGTGTCGTAAGTGCGGCCATGAAAGTCGGCGCGGAACCGGTCGCAGGCTTCGGTGCGCGGGTCGGTCGCGGCCGCCAACTGTACGCGTGCATCGGCCATGAAAGTCGGCAGCATCAGCGTGAACGCCCGGCCGAGGCCGGCGACGCCGATCTTGAGCGGCGCTTCCTTCACAGGTCGAGCACCAGTTCGCCACCACGCGCGCGCGATACGCATACCATCAGCTGCTCGGCTTTTTCTTCATCGGCCAGCACCATGTCGCGGTGCTCCACATCACCTTCGAGATAGACCGTGCGGCAGGTGCCGCAGGTGCCGGATTCACATGAGCTTTGCACTAGATGGCCGTGGTTGCGCAGGGCATCGAGAATCGATTCATCGACAGATACCGGAATGATGTCGCCGGCGCGCGCGAGGCGCACCTGGAACGCCTGATTGGGCTCGAACTGGGTGGCGTCGCCCACACCAAAGCTCTCGAAGTGGATCGTGGCGGGGTTCCAGTGCCCAGTCATGTCACGCACGGCGTCCATCAGGCCCTTGGGACCGCAGCAGTAGACATGCGTGCCGGCACGCGGCGTTTCGAGCAGCGGCCACAAATCAAAGCCCTGGGCCGGATCACCTCCATCAAAATGGGCCTGCGCGTCGTTCCCCGTTGTCACCATGGCAGCCACTTCGTCGGCATACGCCGCCGTGGCCGCATCACGCGCCAGGTAATGGAGCTGGAAGGGAATGGCGGCACGCTCTCCGGATTCTTGCCACTGCAACAGGGTGCGCGCCATGCACAGTATCGGCGTGATCCCGATGCCGCCAGCAATCAGGATCAGCGCACGAGCATCCCCCACCAGCGGGAAACCATCGACGGGCGCGCCGACCATCAAAGAGCCGCCTTCACCGAGTTCATCGACCATGCTGGCCGAGCCGCCGCGGCCCACGCCATCGGGCTCGCGCTTGACGGCAATCAGGTAATGCAGCGGCCCACTCCGCTCCGGCGCGGGCGGCGGATTGACGATCGAATAATTGCGGCGCATGCCATTGGGCGCCTGCACCGGCAGGTGCGCACCGGCGCCGTGGCGCGGCAACGGCGCACCATCTGCCGCCACCAGTTCGAATTCGACGATGCCTGCGGCGCGCTCAATACGGCGCGCCACGCGCAAAGGAAGCAAATCGGAATCGGGAGTCGTCACAGGGTCAGGCACTGTTCGCGATTGACAGAAAGCGCTGCTTTCAAATAAGCTTGCCATATTACTTAGATAGCTAAGGAATCGGCAAGGCTTTTTTGCCGCTTCCCTTTCTCCGGATTCCGAGCTTGGGCGAACCAACATGCTGACGCACGAAGAGAACGATTTGCTGTGCCGGGTCGAGGGCGATGCGCCCATGGGCCAACTGATGCGGCGCCACTGGATTCCAGTGGCGCTGACCGAAGAAGTGGGCGAGCCCGATGGCACGCCGGTCAAGGCGCGCATCCTGGGCGAAGACCTGGTGGTGTTCCGCGACACCAACGGCAAGGTTGGCGTGATGGACGAATACTGTCCGCACCGGCGCGTGTCGCTGGTACTGGGCCGCAATGAAGAGTGCGGGTTGCGCTGCCTGTATCACGGCTGGAAGATGGACGTTGAAGGCAACGTCGTCGACATGTCATCAGAACCCGCCGGCAGCGCCCTCAAGCAAAAGGTCAAGCATCGCGCCTACCCGGTGCAAGAATGGGGCGGCTGGGTCTGGTCTTATCTGGGCTCTCGGGAAACCATGCCGGCGTTTGAACCTCCACCATTCGCACCTTCCGCCAACGTGC
>JANLTL010000053.1:0-3540 GCA_031362905.1 Burkholderiales bacterium
CACTACTTCTTCGGCGAGCGCATCGTCGCCAAGATTCCGGACGTGCCTGATGACACACCGCTGCGTCCCATCAAGAGCGCCGCCGTGATCGGCGCCGGCACCATGGGCGGCGGCATCACCATGAACTTCATCAACGCCGGGATTCCGGTGGTGATGCTCGAAATGAAGCAGGAAGCGCTCGACAAAGGTGTGGCCACGATCCGCAAGAACTACGAGAACACGGCCAAGAAAGGACGCATGACCATGGACGACGTGGAAAAGCGCATGGCCCTGATCAAGCCGACGCTCTCGTATGGTGACGTCGGCCAGGCCGACATCGTCGTCGAAGCGGTATTCGAGGACATGGCAGTGAAGGAAACCGTGTTCAAGCAACTCGACGCCGTGATGAAGCAGGGCGCGATCCTGGCCTCCAACACCTCCACGCTCGACGTGAACAAGATCGCCTCGTTCACGAAGCGCCCGCAGGATGTGATCGGCACGCACTTCTTCTCGCCGGCCAACGTGATGAAGCTGCTCGAGATCGTGCGTGGCGCCAAGACCGCCAAGGACGTGCTGGCCACCACGATGAAGCTTTCCAAGACGATCAAGAAAATCGGTGTGGTCTCGGGCGTGTGCGACGGCTTCATCGGCAATCGCATGATCGAACAGTATTCGCGGCAAGCCGGCTTTTTGCTCGAGGAGGGTGCCTCGCCCGAACAGGTTGACAAGGCGATCGAGAAAATCGGCTTCGCGATGGGCCCGTTCCGAATGGGCGACCTTGCCGGCAACGACGTCGGCTGGTATATCCGCAAGCGCCGTTATGTCGAAAAGCCGAACATCCGCTATTCCAAGACCGCCGACCTGATCTGCGAGCAGGGTCGCTACGGCCAGAAAACCAGTGCCGGCTGGTACGATTACAAGGCCGGCGACCGCACCGCGTATGCGTCACCGGTGGTGCAGGAGATACTGGAGAAGCATCGCAAGGAACTCTGCATCACGCCGCGCCAGATCAGCGACGACGAAATTGTCGAGCGCCTGGTCTACGCGCTGGTCAACGAAGGCGCGCTGATCCTCGAAGAAGGCATCGCCATGCGCGCGGTCGACATCGACATGATCTACATGAGCGGCTACGGCGTGCCGTCTTACCTCGGCGGGCCGATGTTCTTTGCCGATGGCAAGGGTTTGAACAACGTGGTCGCCTCGATGGAGCGCTTCGCCAAGAATCCACAAGCTGATCCGGGGTTCTGGAAGCCGGCGCCGATGCTGGCGAAGTTGGCGGCCGAGGGGAAAACATTCAATTGACGCATTTAGGAGATCGCAAAGGACAGTTCAGCATTCGCATCAATGAGCAATGGCGCGTTTGCTTTACGTTTTCCGGCGGGCACGCGCGCGACGTGGAAATTGTGGACTATCACTAAAGGAGCGTGCGCGATGAAACGTGACTTCGCGCCGGTTCACCCCGGCGAAATTCTCTCTGAAGAGTTTCTCGGGCCAATGAGTGTCAGCCAGTATCAATTGGCCAAATCGATCGGCGTGCCGGCACTGCGCATCAGCCAGATCGTCCGTGGAAGACGTTCGGTGACGGCGGACACGGCCCTGCGGCTCTCGAAGTATTTTGGATTGAACGACAGCTACTGGCTGCGTTTGCAGGCGCGCTTCGATGAGCGAGTGGCGAAGCAGCAACTTGCGCGCGAATTAACGCGGATTGAGCCGCTGGTGGTTGCGGCTTGAAGCGGAGAAGGGATCAACATGAAACCGCCTGAGGTAGTTGCCTTCGAGTCGGCTTTTCAGGAGTGGGTGCCCGGCCAAAAAGGCTTGGACGAGGCGGAAGCGAATCTGTTTCTGTTGAGCGAACTGGAAAAAGTGCGCGGCCAAATCCTTGATTTCTACGCGGCGCATCCGGAGCATCTGGGTACGGCTGACGAGAATGTTCGGCGGCACTTCGGCTTGGACATGTCAAAGTACGGCAATTGGGAAGGTGACGAAATTGGCTTTGGACTCGCCGCACCCAGCAATCCGAATTGGTTCCACTGATATGCAATTCGTCGAACTATTCCAGTCACTGCATGAGGCCGAGGTTCGCTACGTGCTGGTGGGAGGGCTGGCAGTCCGCATGCACGGCGTTGACCGGTCTACCTTGGATATCGACCTCGTGCTTGCGATGGATGACGCGAATCTGTCGCGATTCATCGAGATGGCAAAGCGCCTCAAGTTCATCCCCAACATTCCTGTTCCTATGGATGCGCTCAAGTCACCTGCGCAAATTGATCAGTGGCATCGAGAAAAGGGAACGGTGGTGTTTTCGTTTCATGCGCCCGGCGTTGACCTGAACGTGATCGACGTACTGGTCAAGCCAGTGGTACCTTTTGAAGAACTTGCTGCCGATTCGACGAAAGCGGCTTTTATGGGCAGGACTGTGATGATTGCTTCCAAGCGGCACTTGATCCGGTTGAAAGAAGGCACTGGCCGCTTGAAAGACCAGCAGGATATCCAGGTGCTTTCTGTCATGCTGGCGAACGAAGGGAGTGATTCATGATCAAGTTTGATGTCTCTGAGGAGCAATTTGTCTTACGACTTAATCAACTTGACGGAGCACGCGATTTCTTTGTTCAAATGTGGCGTGAAAATCCCGATTTGCTGAAGCATGCAGATGCGAGACTGGTTCGATTGATGACGCCGATATGGGAGCACGATAAGTTGCTCAATGAAAAATCGTCTTCCTCAAGACCCGCATGAATAGCCAAACTTACAGTCATCACCTATTTACAACCCGCTCGCACCAACGGTTTCCAAGACATCACTATTTGAATTTTCTCGAAAGGACACACCATGACCGACGCAGTCGTAGTTTCCACCGCCCGCACGGGCCTTGCAAAATCCTGGCGCGGTGCGCTCAACATGACCCACGGTGCGACCATGGGCGGTGCCGTGGTCAAGGCCGCGATGGAGCGCGCCAAGCTTGACCCCGCTGAAGTCGAAGACGTGCTGATGGGCTGCGCCACCCCTGAGGGCGCCACCGGCGGCAACATCGCGCGCCAGATCGCGCTGATGGCGGGTTGTCCGGTGACGGTGTCGGGCGCGACCGTGAACCGCTTTTGCTCGTCGGGCCTGCAAACCATTGCGATGGCGTCGCAGCGCATCATCGCCGGCGAGGCCGATGTGTTTGTGGCAGGCGGGGTCGAGTCGATTTCCTGTGTGCAGAACGAAGCCAACAAGCACATGGCGCGTGACGAAAACCTGATGAAGGTCAAGCCCGCGATTTACTGGAACATGCTGCAGACCGCCGAGATGGTCTCGAAGCGCTACAACATCGGCCGCGAGGCGCAAGACCGTTACGGTGCCGCCAGCGTGCTGCGCGCCGCCGCCGCGCGCGATGCCGGCAAGACCAAAGATGAAATTGTCGGCATCACCGTCAAGATGAAGACCATCGACAAGGAAACCAAGGCCGAGACCGTCAAGGAAGTATTCCACGACAAGGTCGAGGGCATTCTTGGCGATACCACCTATGAAGGCGTGTCGCAGATCAAGCCGGCGATCGAGGGTGGCGTGGTCGCGGCGGGC
>JANLTL010000062.1:0-2662 GCA_031362905.1 Burkholderiales bacterium
ATCAAGGGCGCCAAACCGGCCGAATTGCCGGTGGAGCAAGGCACCATCATCGAACTCGTGCTCAACCTCAAGACCGCCAAGGCGATCGGGCTGACGATGCCGAAGGAATTGTTGTTCCGCGCGGAGACGGTGATCGAATGAAGCACTCCGACATCTAACCGCATCGCAACCTTATCTCGGCCCGCAGCGTCATGGCATCGCGCAAGACTGTCAGCGCCGCTGCTGCATACCGTGCGGGCGCGGAACATCGGCATGGTGTGAACATGCGACAACAATAATGTCCCTGAATTGATGCACCCACCCAATCGTGGGATACTTTGCACAGTCGTCTCCATTCATCCCCGCCATGAACCGCCCCGCCCGCAAACCAGCCTCTGCGCAAACACCGCCTAAAAGCGGGACGCCGGAATCGCTATGGGACACGCTTGACCAATTGAGCGCTTCGGTGCCGCTTTCGGCTTGGCGCGCAGTGCCGTCTGACCTTGCGCAGAACGTCAAGCACTACCTCGCTGGTCAGACTGCGCGGCAAACCGGCACATCGTCCGGCAAATAAGCGACATGCGCGGTGCGGTCTTCGCCGACACCGGCTTCTGGATTGCGCGGCTCAGTCCGCTCGATCAGCTACACGCCAAGGCGCGTGAGGTCAGTCAGAGTGTGAACGCCCGGCTGATCGTCACCACGGAACTGGTCCTGGCCGAAACATTGAACGCCTATTCCGCCAATGGCCCGTTTGTGCGCAGCCTCGCGGTGCGTTTGGTGGACGCGCTCGAAGCCGACCCCAAAGTTGAAATCATCCGCCAGACCCCCGCTCTGTTTGCCGCTGCTCTCGAGCTTTACCGCGAGCGCGCTGACAAAGCGTGGAGCCTCACCGACTGCATGTCATTTTCCATCATGAAGGCGCGTGGAATCAAATCGGCCCTGGCACACGATCGGCATTTTGAACAGGCCGGGTTCAAAGCCTTGTTGCGCGACTGACGCCACCACTGGCTCGGAGACGTGAACGCGCGAGGCGCACTGCGCGCGCACGCGAGTCGTTGTCTGCATAGTGTGCCGGGCAGCCGCGCTTGACAAACCGCAAGCGCCGATGCCGCAGAGCGTGAATATTCACGCCGCCAGCAGTGCGAAATTCACGTGCAATTGATCACTCCACAGCAGTAACATGCCGGAATCGCTTGGGATGGGATAGTCAAACGAACAGAGGAGGAGAGCCATGTCGTTGACCAACATTCGATCAGGGCAAGCCGCTGTGCAGGCGGCTTGGAAACGCCGGCGCGTGCTGATGCTCGGCGCTTGCGCACTGGCCGCCCCCCTTCATGCCGTGGCGCAGCCGGCCAAGAAGGTCTTGCGCATCGGCTTTCTAGCGATCGGCGCGCGTCCGGCGTCCTTGTCAGCCGACGCGCTTGGCGGTTTCGCAAAGGGCATGCGCGAACTGGGCTACGCCGAGGGGCGCGACTATGTGATCGAGTGGCGCTTCACCGAGGGCAAGCAGGAAGCCTTTGCCCGCGGGCCGCTGAGCTCGCGCAAATGAAGGTCGACTTCATCATCGCCGCCACCGGCTTCGGCATCGAAGCCGCGCGCAAGGCGACCAGCACCATCCCGATCATCATGGTCAATATGGGTGATCCGGTCGGTGCCGGTTTTGTCAAGAGTCTCGCACGCCCCGGCGGCAACATCACCGGCCTGTCGAATCAGACTGGCGAGACCATCAGCAAGCACCCGGAACTCCTGCGCATCGCGATGCCCGGCCTTTCAACCGTCGCGGTTTGGTTCAATCCCAGCTCGGCGGCCGGAGATCTCTACGTGAAGCGGATTCAAGAGTCGACGCAAACGCTGGGCCTCAAAGTGCAACTTCTTGAAGCGCGTAGCGCGGCCGACTTCGATGGCGTATTCGATGCCCTCAAAAAAGAACGTGCTACGGCCCTGATCGTGACGCCCGACCCCTTGTTCAGTACCCATTCACGCCGCATCGCCGAGTTTGCCCGCGACAACCGCATCGCCACCATGTTCTGGACGCGCCAGCATGTCGAAGCCGGTGGTCTGATGAGTTACGGACAAGATAACGCGCGGCACTACCACCGTGCCGCCTACTACAACGACAAGATCATCAAGGGCGCCAAACCGGCCGAATTGCCGGTGGAGCAAGGCACCATCATCGAACTCGTGCTCAACCTCAAGACCGCCAAGGCGATCGGGCTGACGATGCCCAGGGAGCTGCTGTTCCGGGCGGACAAGGTGATCGAATGACCAATCGCAGACAGATGCTCTCCATCGGCCTTGGTGCACTTGTACTTGTGACACCCGGCGCCCTGGCCCAGCAACCCAAAAAGCTCTTGCGCATCGGTTTCCTTCCCATCGGCACGCGCCCGGCCGCCATCGCGGCCCACCCATTGGGCGGCTTTGCACGCGGCATGCGCGAGCTCGGCTACACCGAGGGCAAGGATTACGTCATCGAGTGGCGCTTCTCGGATGGGAAAAGGGAGCTGTTCATCAGCGGGGCGGCAGAACTGGCCCAGATGAAGGTCGATTTCATTGTGGCCGCGACCGCACTGGGGATTGACGCAGCCCGCAAAGCGACCAGCAGCATCCCCATCATCATGGTGAACATTGCGGATCCGGTTGACGCGGGTTTTGTGAAAAGCCTGGCGCGCCCCGGCGGCAACGT
>JANLTL010000093.1:0-5992 GCA_031362905.1 Burkholderiales bacterium
ATCGGCACCAACTGGGGCGCGAAGCAATACGCCCGGGCGCGCCGCATCGCCTGGGCTGGCACGCTGACGGTGGCGGCGTTCTGCGGCGCGGTTGGCGTGTTCTTTGCGCTCTTGCCCGCGCTCTGGACCGGCCTGTTCAACGCACAAGGCGAGATTGCGAGCATCAGCACGCTCTATTTATGGATTGCCGCGCCGGCTTATGCCGCGTGCGGAGCCGGCATGGCCTTGTATTACTTCATGCAGGGCGTCGGCAATCTGCGTCCTGCCGTTTATGCCAATGCCGCACGTCTCGTGGTCAGCACTGCCGGCGCGTGGGTGGCAATCAAGTGGCTGGATGCGGGCGCCGCCGGCATGTTCGTCGCCATCGCGGCGGGCTTTGTGGTCTACGGCGTGCTCGGCGTGTGGCTGATGCTGCGTACGCCTGACCCGGCCCCAGCAACGGCGAAGGCGGGGTGAAGCATGAACACTTCGACAGGAACACACGCACGACCCGCGAGCCGGCGGGCCTCTGTGGCAGCATTGATGGCATGGCTCGCCCTCGTGTTGATGCTTGTGGTGGCACTCTGCGGCCTCACGCTGCGAAGCATCGCAGGCGCCAGCCCCGCGCCGGGTGCGGCTCAGACACTTTTTCCGCCACGGGTCGAACACGATCAACTGCGCGGTCTGGTCTGGGCCATCGACGGGCAATCTGTAATGCTGTACGACGGGCGCTCGCGCACACTCATAAAGAAAGTGGAATTGCCCAACTGGTCGTATGTCGACGAACCGCAAAGCTGTGCGCCCGACCTGGTAATCGATGCGCAGGGCCATGCGCTGGTATCGAGCAACGTCCGTCCGGATCTGTGGCGCATCAATCCACGCGATCAATCAGTCGAGCACATTGCGATTGAACTTGGCACCGACAGTGACAAGGAAGTGGGGTTCACGGGCTTGGCCCTGGTCAATCCCCACACCGTGCTGGCAGTGAGCGCAATTCAGGGAACGCTATGGTGGATTGATCTGGAGTCGCGCACCGCCGGCAAGCTCGATCTGCCACGACCGATTCGGGGTGCCTGCGCGCTGGGAATCAAGCCTGCCGCCGCAAGCGCATTGACATCAGCCGTGGTGCTGTGCGCAACTACCCGCAACGCCGTGCATCAAATTCACGTCACGAATCTCAATCACGCCACGCTCATTGCCCAACCCTGTACCTCCGCGCCCCAACCCTCCATGGAGAAACCAAAATGAACAACTCACTCACCCCCTGTCGCATGGCGCTGGTCTACGCCGGCGATCGCAACGCCCGTCAATCCGCAACGCCGGGAAATAGCCGTTTCCCGAAATTGTTTGAAGCACTGTCGGCGCTCGGCATCGCCGCCGAACCTGCGGTCTACCGCGACGATCTTTACGACGAAGTGCGCGCGCAACTGATGCAGATGGATGGCGTGCTGGTCTGGGTCAACCCCATCGAGGACGGGCGCGACCGCACGCAGCTCGATGGCCTGCTGCGCGAAGTCGCTGCCGCCGGCATCTACGTCAGCACGCATCCGGATGTCATCCTCAAGCTCGGCACCAAGGAAGTGTTGGTGCAGACGCGCCACATGGGCTGGGGCGTTGAAGACACGCAACAGCACATGAGCATGGAAGAGTTGCGCCACACCCTCGCCACGCAGATGGCAGCGGACCAGGCGCGCGTGCTCAAGCAATATCGCGGCAACGGCGGCAATGGCGTGTGGAAGGTTGAACCAGCGCCGTCGGCAGATGGCACTGCGCAAGTCGGGACGGCAGCACCGCCGTCTGCACATCCGCAGCCAGCGGCTGCGCTCGGCATGCCGGTGCGCGTACGCCACGCGCAGCGCGGAAGCGTTGACGAAACCTTGACGCTCGATGTCTTCCTTGCACGCTGCGCGCAATACTTCGAGAACGGCGGCCGCATCATCAATCAGGCCTATCAGGCGCGCCTTCCTGAAGGCATGATCCGCTGCTATCTGGTGCATGACAAAGTGGCCGGGTTTGGGCTGCAAGCGGTGAACGCGCTGTGCCCCGCCACAGCGGCGGTGCCCGGCGCGGTACCACCAACCACGCCGCGCCTCTATCACCCGGCCACGCTCCCGCAGTGTCAGCCGCTCAAACACCTGCTGGAAACCGAATGGGTGCCGCAACTGCAACGCGAATTCAACATCGGCACCACCAGCCTGCCGATGATCTGGGATTGCGACTTTTTGCTCGGGCCGAAAACAATCAGCGGTGACGACACTTACGTGCTGTGTGAAATCAACGTCAGTTGCGTCTCACCGTTTCCGGACCCAGCCATTGATGTGATTGCGCAGGCCACGCTCGAACGCGTGCGTGAAGCATCAAGCCGGCACAGAGCCTAGTAGCTGCACTCCGCCCGCACATAGCACTTGAACTCCACCACATTGCCGGAGGGATCGGCGAGCATGAAGGTTTGGTGTTCGTGGGGCGTATCGGGAAAACGCAATGCCGGGCGCACCATCATCTGGACGCCCAGTTTTTCAATATGGTCTTTCAACCGGTCAAACTCAGCCATGCGCAGGAAAGTGAGGCCATAGTGCTGCGGATACGCGCGCGGATCTTTTTTCACGATGCGTTTTTCAAGGTGGCAGACCAACTGCAGCACGCCACCGAAGCTGAACGTCACGCGGTCATCAAGCACGCGCACCGGCTGCGCACCCAGCACTTCCGAATACCAGCGCGCGGTCTCGTCCAAATTGTTGCAGCCCACGGCGATATGGGCGATGTAGCTCCCCGTCGCAAGTTGCGTGTTGTCAAGCAGACCGGCGGCAGGCGTGTACTGTGTCATGGGAGGCATCCAACAAAAATTGAAACTCACGGATTACGCAGGACCTGGCGGCCATTCTAAGTTCGAATCGGGCTGGAAACTTGTCAAATGTTGTTACGCGCGCGACCTGGCGCTAGCAGCATGAAAACTTTTTTTGCCCTTATTGCCATACTTTGGGGAGCAAATGTCATGCGTGTCGAAATTGAAAACTTTGACCAAATCAAACCGGGTGCGTTGCCATCGGGCTGGACATCCGGCGTCACCGGATTCGGCAAGCCGCTGTGGGCGGTGGTCGCCGACACGACCGCGCCGAGCCCGCCCAACGTACTCAAGCAATCGGGCTCGGGCACGTTTCCGTGGGCAGTGAAAAAAGACGTGTCGCTGGGCGACGGCTTCGTCGAAACCCGCTTCAAGCCGGTGTCAGGCAAGGAGGATCAGGCGGGCGGTGTTGTCTGGCGCTGGCAGAACGGCCGCACTTATTACGTCGCGCGCGCCAACGCCAACGAGGACAACGTCTCGCTCTACTACACCACGCTGGGTATCCGCACTACCATCAAGTACGTCGATGCGCCGGTACCGCGCAACGTGTGGCACACCTTGCGTGCGGAATTTAGTGGCAAGAAAATCCGCGTGTTGCTCAACGGCAAGTTGTATATCGAGGCCGAGGATGAGCACATCAAGGAGGCTGGTGCGATTGGCGTGTGGACCAAGGCCGACAGCGTGACCCTGTTTGACAGTGTCAGCTTTGGCGCAAAATAGAGGCACTGCCCACTCGTACAGGCATTCGTGAACCCATTCCCGCCTTGCGCGGTGCCATGCTCGCGCTGCTGGCCATGGGGGAGCGCGGCATTACCGCACTGTTGGCCTGCGGCTTACGCCTGATGCTGCCTTGAGTCTACACGCATGTGCGCGAGCTGCATCATGCCCACGAGCACTGACATCAAACCACATTCCTTTTTGGCCCACGCTGGAGACGCGCCCTCATGACCATGTTCAAAGTCTATTTCAACTACATCTCGCTCTATCTTGGCATTGCCCTGGTCGGCGGGGCGATCGTGCATTGGCCCAATTCCCCGTTGAAAAACTCGGTGTTGATCATGATTGGCCTGGCGCTGTTCCTGTTCGGCTCCTACATCGAAGCGCGCAAGGGCGGGCGCGGGCAATTGCCGCGCTACCTGTTTCTCTCGGCATTGCTGTCGATCGGCGTCGGCATGATCAGCGGCTCGATCCAGCACTTCGATGACTTTCCGGCATATTGCAGCGTGCTGATTCCATTTGGCGTGTTGCTGTCACTGCTGGCCTACAGCGTGCGCGAGGCGACGGCGACGGCCAGGCAACTGGCCATCACCGCAGTCGCACTTGCGCCGCTGCTGCTGTTGCTCGGCTATGGCTTGCGGCAATTCGGTCATCTGATGTATCCGGCTGCGTGATGCTGCCCATCTCGCGTCGGGTGTTTGGCGGCACGCACCTGCACATGCTTGACGCAGCGGCGGTGACAGCGGCGGTGACAACGGAAACTCGCACCGCGCCCAAATGCACGGCCGTAGCGCTGGCCTGTCTCGAGAGCGAGGGCGAAGGGTTCTGCGTGACGCGGGCGCGCGGGCGACGCCGCGCGCCCCCTTGATCACCGAGCGGCGTGAGAGCGGCTCCCACCAAGGGTTTTGGGCATCGATTCGTTGCGAACCGCTCCCACCAACGGTTCTGGACGGTACGGCAATGGCGGGTTAATGCTGCATAGTGCGGGCAATGAATCCAGACCCCTCCCCCCACGGCAAGCCGCGGCTGCAAGACGCCCTGCTGCTGCTCGGCGCTTCCGCCTTGTGTGCGGTGCTGTTTTATCTCGCCATCGGCAAGGTCGCCGAGTCTCTCGTCTACGGCGCGCTGGTGGGTTGCGGCCTCGCTGCCGTCGGTGCCGAGTTCGTCAAATTCATCCGCTCGTATCGCGAAGAGCATGGCGCCGGCCGCACCGGCAGCGCAGTCGCTGCGCTGGTCACGCAGGCGTTTCGGATTGGCTTCATCACCACCTTTGTGATGATCGCCAAGGAATTGTTCAAACTGATCGGTGTGAAGATTTTCATTGCTATTGTGATTACGGCGAGTGCGTGGTTTGCGTTGTCGCGCGGCGGGCCGTTGTGAACGCATCAAACGTATATACTCAACAGATATACAATTTCAAGGCACCTCAATCATGCACACCGCACGAGTCTTCCAAAGCGGCAATTCGCAGGCGGTCCGCCTGCCGAAAGCGTTCGCCTTCAAGTCAGCGGTGGTCTTCATTGAACGGCGCGGCGATGAAATCGTGCTGCGCGAGCGGCGCGTCAAGCTCTCCGAGTTGATTAAAGATCTGCCCAGGCTGCCGGCTGATTTCCCCAGCAAGATCGAGCAGCCAGCGCTTGAAGAACGCGATTGGCACAAGCTGTGAGCGCGGCGGCGCACGGCGTCAAGCCGCGTTACCTGCTCGATACCAGCATCCTCATTTACTTCTCCAAAGACCGGCCAGACAGTATCGTCAAGCGGCTCGACATGCTGGACGCCGGCGAGGCGGTGATGTCTGTCGTCAGCTATGGCGAGCTTTGCTACGGCGCATCGCGCAGTGTGAAGCCGGCAGCGACGCAAAAGGTGATCGCCCTGCTCACCGGCATTTTCCCAATTGTTCAGGTGACCAAAGAAGCTGCTGAGGAGTATGGAAAATTGCGCGGGAAGCTTGCGGCCAAAGGTACGCCGATTGGACCGAATGACATGTGGCTGGCAGCGCAGGCGAAGGCTGAAGGCCTGATACTGGTGACCAACAACGAGCGCGAGTTCCGGCGTGTTTCAGGCTTGAAGATCGAGAACTGGACGACTGCCTGATCATGCTGTTCCGATAATCATTTCATGCTGGAGGATATCCAAGTTGACTGCTATTCGTCGTTTCTCTGTTGCCCTGATTGCAGCGGCATTGATGCCAAGCTTGCCAGCCCTCGCCCAACCCTGGCCCAACAAACCCATCAAGCTCATCGTCCCCTTCCCCGCCGGCGGCCCGACCGATCTGGTGGGGCGTGAAGCGGCCAACATTTTGCGCAGCGCCTTGGGGCAGGCGGTGGTCGTCGAGAACCGCCCCGGCGGCAACGGCACGGTGGGTCTTGAAGTACTGGCCAAGTCCGCACCCGATGGCTACACGATTGGCCTCACGGCCATCACCTTGTCGATAGCGCCGCATCTGGGCAACGC
>JANLTL010000113.1:0-2449 GCA_031362905.1 Burkholderiales bacterium
GTTACACATGGCTGATCCTCCTTGTTATTGACCGTGACTTCAGACACCACGATCTTAGCAATGCGAGGCTCTCAGCCATACCTCTTCCCACCCATGCCACCCTCTCGGCTCCTTAAAATAGTGCCATTGGGGTCAGACCCCATTTATGTCATTGCTTCGGCGACTCAATCCAGCCACCGCAAAACACAAGCCGGCTTGGACAATGGCATTTGATGCAAGGAAATGGGGTCTGACCTCTTTAATTTTTGCACTCGCCTCACAAGTCTTCGCGGGTGCGCAGCAGTACGAGCCACTAGCCGATTCGGTGCGTACTGCCCTCGCCAGCGCGGTGGCTGGTGATCGCGCGCCGCCGGAACCAAAGTTCAAATCGTCGCTCGAGAAAGCTAATTGGCTCTCGACCATGTCGGACCGCCTGCCGCGCCGCCACAAGCCCGACTACCAGACGCGCGTCGAATTTCTCAAGACCGTGCACTACGAAGCCACGCGTGCCGGGCTCGATCCGCAACTGGTGCTCGGCCTGATCCAGGTCGAGAGCGGTTTCAAGAAATATGCGATCAGCTCGGCCGGTGCGCGCGGCTACATGCAGGTGATGCCGTTCTGGACCAAGCTGATCGGCGACGGCGACCCCAAGCGCCTGTTCGACATGCGCACCAATGTGCGCATGGGCTGCGTGATCCTGCGCCACTATCTCGACATCGAGCGCGGCGATATGTATATGGCGCTGGGGCGCTACAACGGCTCGCGCGGGCGCGCAGAATATCCGAACGCCGTCAACGCGGCGTGGAAGAAGCGTTGGGACTGGGAACCGAACCATCCCTCACCGGGCACCAACATGACGCCGACACCGCCACCGTCAAACCGCCCCAACCCCTTCGCGCCCCGCAATTAGCCTGGCGCGCAGCCAGACGAGGCCTTCGTCTTCCTCGCGCTGGCGCGACCACGCCAGCTGGGTGCGGAACAGCGGCAGCTCCAGCGGTGGCCGGAAGGTCGCTATTTCGAATTCGCGGGCGAAGCGGCGCAACAGTCCCTGCGGCGCCGTCAGCCACATGCCAGTTCCCTTGAGCAGCGCCGCCGCCGTGATGAAATGCGGCACCGTCACGGCAATCCGCCGGGTCTCGCCGCGCCGCGCCAGCGCTTCGTCGATCAGCCCCAGCGAATCACCGCGCACCAGCACGTTCAGGTGCTCCGCAGCGAGGTAATCGGCGATGCCCGGCCGCGCACTTCGTTTCGCCCCGCTCCAGGTCGCGCACAGATAGGGTTCCTCGACCACGGTCTGCACTGAAATATCCGCCGTCATCTGACCGAACACACCGAGCGCCAGGTCCATCGCCCCGGAACGGATCAGCGACGGCGCATCATGGCGCCCCGCGTGGTGCATCACGAAACGCAGCGACGGCGCCTCGCGGCGAATCCGCGGCAGCATCTTGGGCAACACCGCGAGTGCCGCGTAATCGGACACGCCGATATGGATGGTGCGCTCCGCCAGCGCCGCGTCGAAGCGCCCACCCGAGGTGAACAGGCGCCCTACTTGCGCCAGCAGCACGCGCACTTCCGGCAAGGCCACCAGCGCCCGCGGCGTGGCGTGCATGGTGCGCCCCTGGCGCACCAGGATCGGATCGCCGAACGCCACGCGCAGGCGCGCCAGTGCGTGGCTCAACGCCGGCTGGGTCAGATGCAGGCGCCGCGCCGCGCGCGACACGCTCGCTTCCGCGACCAGCGCTTCAAACACCACCAGCAGGTTGAGGTCGAGCCGACGCAGGTTCATGGCGGAGAGGGTTAAACAGTCGAATCAATCTGGCGCATGCCAGGCCCATCGATTTTATGCATTTCCCCTGCGGGCGCCCGGCTGGTATGGTCGCGGCTGCCTTTCATCCGGAGACACCCATGAATACCCGCTCCCCGCGCATCGTCAGATTGATGCGCGCCACCGCCACCGCAGCACTGGCCATCGCCGCATGCAGCGCTCTCGCGCAGGGCGGCGGCGCCGCTTCGTCCTTCCCGGCACGCCAGATCCGCATCGTCCTGCCGTTCGCCGCCGGCGGTTCGACCGACGTGATCGCGCGCACCGTCGGACAAAAGCTCGCCGATAACACGGGTCAATCGGTCGTCATCGACAACCGCCCAGGCGCCGCCGGCGCGATCGCCACCGATCATGTGGCCAAGGCCGCCCCTGACGGCTACACCATCCGGATGGCAACCACCAGCACCCACGCGGTGCTGCCGGTGCTCAACCCAAAGCTGCCCTACGATCCGATCCGCGACTTCACCCCGGTGGGCCTGGTGGCACGGGCCCCGAACATCCTGATCGCGAGCCCGAAGCTGGCCGCGAACAACGTGCGCGAGCTGATCGCACAGGCCAAGGCCGCGCCTGGCCAACTGGTGTTCGCATCGTCCGGCACCGGCACCATCACCCACCTGTTCGGCGAGGCGTTCAAGAGCGCCGCCAGCG
>JANLTL010000017.1:0-1783 GCA_031362905.1 Burkholderiales bacterium
CAGGCTTACGTCGCCGACATCGATTACATGCCATTCGCGCCCGGGAAGCTGCTGGACGCGAATTACCTGAAGGAGCGATCGAAACTCATCGACCGGAAAAAGGCCCAGCCATTTTCGGCCGGCAAGCCGCCGCAGGGCGGCACGGTGTACCTCACCGCGGCCGATGCCTCGGGAATGATGGTGTCGATGATCCAGTCGAACTACATGGGCTTCGGCTCGGGCGTGGTGGTGCCGGGCACCGGCATCTCGCTGCAGAATCGCGGCGCCACCTTCGTGATGCAGGAAGGCCACCCCAACCGCGTCGGGCCGAAGAAGCGCCCCTACCAGACCATCATTCCGGGGTTCGTGACGAAGGCCGGCAAACCTGTCATGAGCTTCGGCGTCATGGGCGGCACCATGCAGCCGCAGGGCCACCTTCAGGTCATGGTGCGCATCGCTGACTACGACCAGAACCCGCAAGCCGCCTGCGACGGCCCGCGCTTCCGCTGGGTGCAGGGCATGGACGTGAGCGTGGAGGACCACTTCCCGCCGGCGGTGGTCGAGGACCTGCGCAAGCGCGGCCACCGCATCGTCACCGTGGACGACTACAACCAGTTCGGCAGCGGCCAGATGATCTGGAAGATGGAGGGCGGCTACCTTGCCGCGAGCGATCCCCGCCGCGATGGACAAGCCGCGGGCTTTTAGCGGCTTCCAGGGACCAATGCGGCAGGTTATTGAGGATTTGAAATGCTGAAGATCTGGGGACGCACGAATTCGGTCAACGTCAAGAAGGCGATGTGGTGCGTCGAGGAACTGGGCCTGCCCTATGAGCGCACCGATGCCGGCATGCAGTTCGGCATCGTGAATACGCCCGAGTACCGCAAGATGAATCCGAACGGCCTGGTGCCGACCATGGACGAAGATGGCTTCATCCTGTGGGAGTCGCACTCGATCGTGCGCTACCTCGCCGCCAAGTACGGCAAGGGCGTGCTCTGGCCGATGGACGAGCGCACCCGCGCCGTGGCGAACCAGTGGATGGACTGGGCCTTCGCGTTCCAAGGAAGCGTGCGTGACGCCTTCTGGCACCTGATCCGCACGCCGCCCGAGAATCGCGACGCGCAGGCGATCGAGAAGTCGCGCGTGAAGTCCGGGGAACTGGCCGGCACGCTCGATGCCGCGCTTGCCAACCAGATGTACGTGGCGGGCGCCTTCTCCATGGGTGACATTCCGATCGGCTGCGAGGTGCAGCGCTGGATGCGCCTGCCCATCGACCGCCCGAAATTGCCGCACCTGGAAGCCTGGTTCGGGCGACTGTGCGTGCGCACCGCCTTCAAGAAAAACGTCGACATCCCCCTCACATGAGCAGGAAAATCGCCATCGTCACGGGCGGCGCCAGCGGCATCGGCCTCGCCTGCGCCGAGCGCCTCGCCGCCGATGGCATGCAGGTCGTCATCGCCGACATGAACGAAAAGACGGGGACGGAGCACGCGAAACGATTGGCTGGAGACTTTATTTTTTCAAATCTCATAAAAAAAGAAGATTGCAAAAAATTAGTCGACGAAACCATCAAGAAGCACGGCACGGTCCACGTGCTGGTCAACAACGCGGGGTACCAGCACGTCTCGCCGATCGAGGATTTTCCCGAGGACCAGTGGGAGCGCATGATTTCGCTGATGCTCACGGCGCCGTTTTTGCTCACGCGCTACGTCTGGCCTTCGATGAAGGCACAGAAATGGGGTCGCATCGTCAACATGGCCTCGATCCACGCGCTGATCGCCTCGCCCTTCAAGGTCGGCTACATCGC
>JANLTL010000321.1:0-4461 GCA_031362905.1 Burkholderiales bacterium
CCGGCAGCGCCCTCAAGCAAAAGGTCAAGCATCGCGCCTACCCGGTGCAAGAATGGGGCGGCTGGGTCTGGTCTTATCTGGGCTCTCGGGAAACCATGCCGGCGTTTGAACCTCCACCATTCGCACCTTCCGCCAACGTGCGAGTATCCATCGCCAAGGCGATCATCCCCTGCAACTGGGCACAGATTCTCGAAGGTGCGATTGATTCGGCGCACAGTTCCAGTCTGCACTCTTCCGACTTTGTGCCAGCGCGCGTCAACGCTGGCGAAGCCAATGCCAGGCAGTGGTTGCGCCCGTCCACCGACAAATCGCCGCGCATACAGGTGCAGCACACCGACTACGGCTTTCGCTACGCCGCGCTGCGCCGCCCGATCGCCAACGCCGCCAATCACGAGTACGTGCGCAGCACCGTGTTTGTGGCGCCCTTCACGGTGCTGGTGCCGCCCAATAATCTGTACAACGTCGCCAACGTCAACATCCCGATTGATGACACCCACACCGCCTTTTATTTTCTGGCCTGGGGCGACCCAGCGACCACGCCGGACACCGAGGAATGGCGCGCCTTCCTTAACGTCAGCCGACTCACCACGCTCGATGAGTTCTACCGCATCAAGGCCAACATGGACAACCGCTTCGGCCAGGATCGCCAGGCCGTGAAGGCGGGCAACTTCACCGGCATCACCGGCTTTCCCAACCAGGACATCGCCATGTGGGTCACCATGGGGCCGATGGCCGACCGCTCGCTCGAAAGGCTGGGAGCCAGCGACCAGGCCGTGGTGGAGTTTCGCAAGCAGATGGTGGCCTCTGCACGCGCCTTTGCCGAAGGCAAGCCGGCCATTGGCACTGGAGCGGCGCGCGTCAGCAAGGAAGTGTGCTCGTTCCAGGCCGTGATGCCCAAGACGATTGACTGGCGTACCATTCAAAGCGCTGGCGACATCGCTGCCGCGGTGGCAGCTGCCTAGACCCGCGCTCGGCTTCGAGACGAGGCGCTGGAACTCCAGCGCCCCTTCCTTTGCCGACTTCGCATACAACTAAAACCAGGAGACAAGAAGATGAATCGACGTCGCATATTGGCTGGAACGGCGGCCGGCGCTGCCGGATCGATGCTTGCCAGCTTGCCCCTCAGCCGGGCTTGGGCGCAGTCATTTCCTTCGCAACAGATCAAATTCATCGTGCCCTATTCCCCCGGCGGTCTGCCCGACACGGTGGCGCGCATCGTCGCAAGAAAACTCACTGAACGCATCGGGCAACCGGTAGTCGTGGAGAACCGGCCGGGCGCCAACGGGGTAGTCGCGGCCACGGCGGTGACAAGCGCTGCGCCGGATGGCCACACGCTGTTGCTGACCGACGATTCGATGATGACCATCAACCCGCTGGTCTACAAGAACCTGGGCTATGACCCCAAGAAGGATTTCATCCCGGCTTCGTTGATCGCCACCGCGCCCTTGTTCCTCGCGGTGCATCCCTCGGTACCTGCCAATACGTTTGCTGAACTGGTGGCGCTGATCAAATCCAAACCCGGTGAGTTCGCCTACGGTTCGTCCGGCGTCGGCAGCACCCACCATTTGTGTGCGGAAGCCATGAAAGCCGCTCTGGGACTCGATGTCCGCCATATTCCCTATAAAGGCACCGGCCAATCGGTACCGGCCGTAGTCGGTAATCAGGTGGCGATGGTGTTTTCGGCGTTTCCTTCCCTCAGCGGTTTTGTCAAAGGCGGGCAGGTCAAGCTCCTGGTCGTCAACACCGCCAAGCGCTCGCAATTTGCCCCCAACGTACCAGCGCTGGGAGAAATGATTCCCGGCTTCGATTTCGCTCCCAACATCGGCATTTTTGCGCCGGCCAAAACGCCCGCTGCCATCGTCAGCCGCCTGGCGGACGAAGTCGCCAAGCTGGTCAAGGAAGCTGACGTGATCCAGACCTTCACCACCGCCGGCATTGAAGGCATCGGCGGCAGCCCGGCCGACTACGCCCGCGTGCTCGAGCAGGAAGCCGAGCGGGATGCCAAGGCCGTCAAGGCGGCGGGCCTCAAGATTGAATAGCACAGCTCTTTTTTTGCGATGCAGGGTTGTCGCCTAAGCGCAACGGCCCTTCGCTATGCTCGACGGGCCTGCAAAGCGGCCGATGAAATGCCGCCTTGCGGGTGCCATACGCGTCAACATAAAGTAATGCTATAGTGAAGTATTACTTTTTGCCTGGATTTCACCATGAGCTACGCCCTGACCGTCAAGAGCCAGGTCACACTGCCCAAAGCCATGCGCCAGCATCTGGGGGTGGGGCCGGGTGACGCAGTGGATTACGAGGCCTTGCCCGATGGGCGAGTGGCAATTGCTGCTGCGACAACGGCGCGTAAAGCGGCTTCCAACCGCTTTGCGCGCTGGGCCGGCAAGGGCATCGCCGGGGCAACTACCGAGCAGATCCTGCGCTCAACCCGCGGCAAAGACGCATTGCGATGATTCTGGTTGACAGCAGTGTCCTGATCGACCTGATTGAGGACCACCCGCAGTGGCGCATCTGGAGCGAGGGCGCGCTGGTGCGCGCGTCAAGTGCCGATGACCTCGCGATCAATGTGCTGGTCTATGCAGAAATCTCACGCTCGTTTGCGAGCGCAACCAAGGTCGATGCCTTCCTGCGCAGCACGGGTATCGCTCTTGAAGCCATTCCCGCCGCTGCTGCATTTGAGGCGGCACGCGCGCATCAGGCCTATCGCGACGCCGGCGGCGCCCGTACCGCAACGCTGCCGGATTTTTTTATTGGCGCCCACGCAGCCCACGCCGGCTGGCCGCTGTTAACGCGGGACGCGAAACGGGTGCGCACTTATTTTCCAGCGCTCAAACTGATTGTCCCAACCCTGGGTTAGGCACCACTTCACTCTTTTTCTTGTCCGAAAGAACCCCATGTCGCGACTCTCTCTGACCTTCGGCTGCTGGGACTACGACCGTACCCGCGCCCTGATGGACGGCTCGGTGCAGCCGGACGGCATCGACCTCAATTACCTCAACATGCCGGTCGAAGAGACCTTCTTTCGCATGTTGCGCAACCGCGAGTTCGACATCGCCGAAATGTCGCTCTCGTCGTACACGGTGTCGATGCAAAAACCGGAGCGGCCATTTGTCGCGCTGCCGGTGTTTCCATCACGCTTCTTTCGCCATTCGTGCATTTACATCAACGCCAATGCCGGCATCAAGACGCCGAAAGACCTGATCGGCAAGCGCATCGGCAATCCGGAATACCAGATGACTGCGCCGGTGTGGATTCGCGGCATCCTCTCGGACCACTACGGCGTGCCGGTCGACAGCGTGACCTACTTCACCGGTGGCGAAGAAGAACCAAACCGCGACGAGAAACTCAAGCTTGACCTGCCGCCGAACATCAAGGTGCAGCCGATCGGCCCGACCAAGACGCTCTCGCAGATGCTGCACTCGGGCGAGATCGACGCGCTCTACACCGCGCGCATGCCGTCAAGCTTTTTGAAGGGCGACGGCAAGGTGGTGCGCCTGTTCCCCGACTACCCGGAAATGGAGCGCGCCTACTGGCGCGAGACCAAACGCTTTCCGATCATGCACATCGTCGCGATGCGCCGCGACGTTTACGAGACCAACCGCTGGATCGCCGGCACGCTGATGAAGGCCTTCGTCGAGTCACAGCGCCGCACCTATGAAGCGCTGCGCGAAACGGCAGCGCTTAAAACCATGCTGCCCTGGCTCAACGCCCACGTTGATGAAACCGTGACCGAGATGGGCGATGATTTCTGGCCGTACGGGCTGCACAAGAATGTCGAGACGCTGCAAACGTTTTTGCGGTATCACCACGAACAAGGCTTGTCGAAGCGCCTGGTCAAACCTGAAGAGTTGTTCGCGCCGGAAACGCTAGAGAGCTTCAAGATCTGAGAATCTGGTCAGCCAGTACCTCTGCGAAGGCGCGTACTCCAACGGGAATGGTGCTGCGGGAGGCAGGTTCGGACACCACTCTGGGCCGAAACCAGTATCACCCGGACCTTGCAAAGTTGAAAACCGGCTCTGCAATGCCCTGCACGCCTGGCCGGCAGGCGAACAGGCTACCGGCAAGCGGTTGATCCGGCCACTCCTGGCTCGCCCCGCCGCGCCGAATGGTGGTGATGTACAGCGTGCCGAGGTCCGCATCGCCAAACGCACACATCGACGGCCACTGCACCGGGAGGCGAATCTCCCGTTCGATCAGCCCGTCCGGCGTGTATCGAACCACACGCCAGCCATCGATGTGCGCTGACCAGTAGCCGCCTTCGGCGTCACAGCACGCGCCATCAGGACGACCCGGCGAGCCGTGAGTAGAGGCGAACAGGCGCCGATTCATGCACACACCGTCGTCAACGTCGTAATCGAAACACCAGATTGTCCGAACCTCGGTATTGGAGTCCGACAGGTACATGCGTTTGCCGTCCGGTGCGAACGCCAGGCCGTTTGGCGTACCCAAGCCACTCACGAC